>NZ_JBSHBN010000041.1:23201-59480 GCF_053612025.1 Kitasatospora sp. NPDC054768 | reverse complement strand
AGCCCGGAAAGCTACCTCGCCGGCCTTCACCTCCGCGGCGCAATGATCTGGATCAAGGACCTCACCCGAACCCATTGATCACGACCGAATACGCGGCCTAGTGCTGTGACCGCATAGGTTCGCCGGGTTGGCGCTGGCGGGCCCTCGGCCGGTTGGATGTCGCGAGACGTTCAGCTTGGAAGGGGGCCCGGTGGCAGAGCCGGTCAGGGTTCGCAGACTCACCGACCAGGAGGGGCAGCAGTTACAGAGGATCGTGCGTCGGGGCAGCACGAACACGGTGCGGTATCGGCGGGCGATGATGCTGCTGGCCTCGGCCGGCGGCAACCGGGTCCCGGTCATCGCCCAGCTTGTGCAGGCGGACGAGGACACGGTGCGGGACGTGATCCACCGGTTCAACGAGATCGGCTTGGCCTGCTTGGACCCTCGGTGGGCGGGAGGCCGTCCCCGCCTACTCAACCTTGACGACGAGGACTTCGTCGTCCAGACGGCCATCACCCGCCCGACCAAGCTCGGCCAGCCTTTCACCCGCTGGTCCATCCGCAAACTCCTGGCCTACCTGCGCAAAGTCCACGGTCGGGTGATCCGCATCGGCCGTGAGGCCCTGCGCTGCCTACTCGCCCGGCGAGGCGTCACCTTCCAGCGCACCAAGACCTGGAAGGAGTCCAGCGACCCCGAGTACGACGCCAAACTCGACCGGATCGAGCTCATCCTGGATCGCTTCCCGGACCGCACGTTCGCGTTCGACGAGTTCGGCCCGCTCGGCATCCGCCCCACCGCGGGCAGTTCCTGGGCCGAACAGGGACGGCCGAACCGGCTGCCGGCGACCTACACGCGGACCCACGGTGTCACATACTTCCACGGCTGCTACTCGGTCGGCGACGACAAACTCTGGGGCGTCAACCGCCGTCGCAAGGGCACGACGAACACCCTGGCCGCGCTCAAGTCGATCCGGGCCGCGCGGCCGGACGACGCCACGGTCTACGTGATCCTGGACAACCTCTCCGCCCACAACGGCAAGAGGATCCTGCGCTGGGCGAAGAACAGCAACGTCCACCTCTGCTTCACCCCGACCAACACCTCCTGGGCCAACCCGATCGAGGCGCACTTCGGACCGCTGCGGCAGTTCACGCTCGCCAACTCGAACCATCCGAACCACACGGTCCAGACCCGCACGCTGCACGCCTACCTGCGCTGGCGCAACGCCAACGCCCGCCACCCCGACGTCCTCACAGCCCAGCGCAGAGAGCGCGCCCGTATTCGCAGCGAGAAGGGCCTCCGCTGGGGAGGAAGGACGCTCACCGAAGCGGCGTGGGCAGGATCGCTCACCCGAAGACCTAGACCGGCACGCGGACGAAGCCCTCGGTCCAGTGGTCCTCATCGAGGTCGTACTCTCCGATCTGGAAGCAGTCTGGCTCGTCGGCGACGCCCGGTAGAAGACGCGCGCGGCGCATCCGCTCTTCGGCGGCGGCCTCGGAAGAGTAGATGCCGAGCAGCTTGACGTCGTCGCCGTCCTGCTCGTCGATGAACACGACCCCGTCGTCGAGGTGAATCGTCTCGTCGTTGGGGCCGGCTTCGTTCTGGTGGCTGATGTGCCAGAGGGGATAGACCTTCACGGGCGCAGGCTACCCCGGGCCCAACCGGTGAACGTTCACGGTCAGAGCAACTAGCTAACCCTTCGCGCGCCTGAAAGCGCTTTGACATGGGGTTTGTCGGAGGCGGAGCCTCCGTTGTCGCGGAGATGCAACTCGTCTGAAGCTATTGCATGCTGGAATGAAGTAAGGAGAATGAGAGCGCCGCAGCAGCGACTGCAGGGCGCTCCCTCCCGAAGCTGCCGTGGCGCTGGTGGACGGAGTTTGGGGGTGTGTCGCGCGTCGGGCAGTTCCCCCTTATGCCGCAGTGGACTTGGGGCTGTGTCACTATCCCGCCATGGCCAGGCGTGCTGTGCTCGACCCTGGGGAAACCAGGTCGCCGATGAGTGCAGTGGACGCGACTATTGGAGGCCAGGAGCATGGAGATCAACCATCACACACCTGTTATAACCAATCGAGGCGGACCGGTACTCGATGTAATCGGAATGGGTTCCGATAAAGCGTTCTATCACAAGGAGTTTAACCTCGACAGGTGGCTCCCTTCACAGACTGGCTGGGATCTTCTGGGCGGCAATTTCACTAGCAGGCCAGCAGTAGCCTCGTCTTACCCGGAAAGTCTCGATATAGTCGGTGTCGCCCCTGACGGAGCGATGCACCACAAAGAAAAATTGCCGCACGGCAGTGGGTGGTTCCCGCCAGATATCAGCTGGGATCTCATCGGCGGAGGGTTCACCAGCGGACCAGCCGTAACCTATCTGCCTTCTGGCCGCTTCGCCGTCTTCGGGCGTGGTCGCGATGGAGCGATGTACCACAAAGCCAAATTTAATGGCATCTGGGAACCATCCCAGACCGGCTGGGACGCCCTAGGCGGGAGGTTCATCAGCACGCCAGCAGTATGTAGCCGCAGTGACGATTGGCCGTTTGACATCATTGCGCTCGGTCTCGACGCCGCGATCTACTACAAGCTAGGCGGGGACCCCAACGGACCGTTTGAGCCGCCAGGGCTCATCTGGGACTTCCTCGACGGGGATTTCGCCCACGACACGGCGGCCGGGGGCGGCCTTGCCCTCCCTCCAACGATAACCGCCAAGGGTTTTGACTCTTTTAGTATTGTGGGGATAGGCAGTGATAGAGCGATGTACCATAAAGGAAGAGTGGCGCGGACGTGGTATCCATCGCAGACTGATTGGGATCCCCTGGGTGGCAATTTCACCAGCCCGCCGGCCATAACCTCATGGGGAGATCCACGTCTGGATATTGTTGGACTCGGCAATGACGGCGCCATGTATCACAAGTCATGGCAAACCGATCGGTGGTATCCGTCGCAGGATGGCTGGGAACCCCTGGGAGGAAGCTTTTCCAGCCAGCCGGCGATCACCACTTGGGGCCCTGGGCGCCTGGACATCGTGTGTATAGGACCCGACCACGCGATGTACCACAAGGCATGGGACGAAGGTGTTGGGTGGCAGCCGTCGCAGATCGGTTGGGACTTTCTTGGCGGCATCTTTTCTTGATCCGCCAGCACCATCGACCCGAGCCTCCTCACCTTGATGACGGCTCCGCCCACCGCGCCGTCATCGGCCAAGCCACGGTGACCGCCGATGCCGTCGGCAACCTCACAATCGAGGTTCACCCGGGGCTGGCGTCGCTGGCCAGCGGGGAGGAGGCTGCGAAGCGAAGGCAGCGGCAAGCACAGCTGCCGACTTCGTGCCGTCATCCCCAAGAGGGCATTACGAGGCGCAACGTCGACGCTGGCTAATACTCCAGCTGTAGATCGCGATCATGGTTGCTCGACCGGTGATTACGGTGGATCGGCTAGTTGCAGATGGGCTGGCTGACGGGGTGGACCAGGGGTCGGCTGAGCGGGCAGCAATGCCCCGGTGAGCATCATCATCAAGTTCTTCGTGGCGCCGGACGACAAGGCTGCGGCGGCAGTCGTGGAGCACGGGCCCGGCGAGGCCTTCGAGTCGCTGGTGTTCGGCAACTTCGATGTTGAAGAGGCGATGATCGAGTGGGAGGGCATCCTCACCGGTCGGAGCTTTGAAGAACTCGTCGAAGCCGATGAACCGGCGGTCGTCGCCGACCCCGGCGACGGAGAGGGCCCTATGGTCCTGGCTGCTTCCACAGCCCTGCAGGACGCGCTCGCCGTTGCCGACACGCCGAGGCTTGTCGAGGTCAGCGAGCTGTGGGCTCAGGAGCGGGCAGCGGAGGGCGAGGTCTTAGACCCGGAGGTCGCGCCCGGGTGTCAAGGGACAGTGGGATCTGGCTCTGGCGCGAGTTCCGTGAAAGCTGCCCGCAGATCTTGATGGTTGGCGATCATGTCGGGTGTCTGTTGCTGATCTTCTGGCCGTCTTGTTCCCCCAGTTTGCGCTGCTGCACGTCGAGTTGGTCAGGTCGATGGGCCGGTCGGTCCGGGTGCATGCCCGAGGCAGGACATCGGGGGCGTCGTGCACAGGCTGCGGGACCTGGTCCGATCGGGTCCACAGCGGCTACGAGCGGCGGATCAGCGACACCGCGGTCTCCGGGCAGGAGTTGGTGCTTCACCTGCGGGTCCGCCGGTTCTTCTGTGACAGTGCCGAGTGCGGGAAGCGGACCTTCGCCGAGCAGGTCCTGGGCCTGACGTTCGTTATGGGCGGTGCACCGTGTCGCTGCGGAAGGTCCGCGAGACCGTCGCCCTCGCACTCGGCGGCCGGGCCGGCGCCCGGCTGGCCGCGTATCTGTCGGACGGGGTCGGCCGGGACGCCCTGATACGCCTGATCCGCGCATTGCCCGACCCGCTGACCGGGAAGGTCCGGGTGCTCGGCGTCGACGACTTCGCCCTTCGCAAGGGCCACCACTACGGCACGGTCCTGAGCGATATCGAGGGCCGCCGCCCCGTCGAGGTGCTACCAGAGCGGTCCGCCAACGCCCTGGCCGACTGGCTCACCGAGCATCCCGGGGTCGAGGTCGTCTGCCGCGACCGTGCCCGTTACTACGCCGACGGCGCGGACCGTGGCGCCGGCACGGCGACGCAGGTCGCGGACAGGTTTCACCTCTGGCAGAACCTCGGCGAGGCGGCCGAGCGGCTGGTCGCCCGATTGCGCCCGCAGTGGGTCCCACCAGCGCCGGAGAGGGAGAAGGTGGTGCTGCCCGAGGGACGGCTGGCCCGGCGCACCCGCGAGCGCCACGCCGCCATCCACGCGCTGATGGACAAGGGCATGGGGCACGGCCAGATCGTCGCCGAACTGGGCCTGGACCCGAAGACGGCGCGGAAGTTCATGCGGGCCGCCACCGCCGACGAGCTCATAGGAACGGGGCCCACCGGCGGCCGGCAGACCAGCCTGGACGGCCACGCCGCCTACCTGATCGCCCGGTTCAACGAGGGCTGCACCAGCGCCGACCGCCTCCACCGAGAACTCGCCGAACGTGGCCTGACCGTGAGCGAGCGGACCGTCCGCCGCTTCATCCACCGTCTGCGCGACAACGCCAAGCCGACCACCCGCCCGCCGATCCCCTAGGTCCGCGAGGTCACCAGGCTGATCCTCACCCACCCCGACAACCGACCCGAGGCCGACCGTGTCCTGCTGAAGGAACTCCGCAACCGCTGCCGTGAATTGGACGAGGCCTGTGTCCTTATCGCGCGGTTTGCCTCGATGCTCGTCAACCGTCGCGGCCAGGAGGAACTCGAACACTGGACCGCGGACGCCGAGGCCAGCACCCTGCCCGAGCTGCGAGGCTTCGCCAACGGCCTGCGCAAGGACTGGGACGCGGTCATGGCCGGCCTCACGCTCCACTGGAACTCCGGCCCGGTCGAGGGTCACGTCAACCGGATCAAGATGGTCAAGCGCCAGATGTTCAGCCGAGCGAAGCTCGACCTCCTCCGAAAGCGGGTCCTTCTCGCGACATGAGGTGTCAGCGCCCGTCTGTACTCTCCGGAGCTGACCGTCGTGAGAGGCGAGGAAAGGGGTGCCCGTGCAGATCGCCGGGCTCGACCTGTACGTGAACCACCCAGTTATCGCGCTGGGGTCCTCAGAGTGGATCCCGGCGTCCCTCGAACTCGGCGGTCGGGCGGCCGCAGCCTGCGAGACCCACTTGGTTGTGCGAGTACAGCCGCAAACCTCCCTGGTCAGAGTGCGGATCTTTCATGCCGATCCCGAGAGCGTTGCCGGTCCCGGCCTCGGGTTCACCACCGTGTTCAGCGGGCCGCTCCTGCTGCCCGACGGGCGGCTCGTCGTCGGGGACATCATGGGACAAAGCCGATTCACGACCAGCCTGCTCGGACCAGGCCTCCACCGGGCGCGCGTCGACGTAGATGACGCAGTTGGGCATGCACATGTCGTCGATATCACCGTCGCACGGGATTCGTAGAAGCCTGGCCAGCGCACCAGATCACGGAACTCGCGCCAGAGCCAGTCTGCCGCGTCCGCTGACACCCGGGATCCTCGGCGATCTGGCTGGGCTGGCTCGAGCTATCGGCAGGCGGGGCGGCGGCCTGTACTGCTGGGTCGCGTAGAGACGGAGGCGGCCACCGTTGATCATCGTGAGTTGTGTCGACCACCTCCGCGACGAGGACGCTGTGCTGGTCGTCGACGAGACCGGGGACCTGAAGAAGGGCACCGCGAGCGTCGGGGTTCAGCGCCAGTACACGGGCACCGCGGGGTCGGTACAGTCGGCGACAGGACGGTTCACTGTCGAAGGCACCAAGACGCTGCAGAGGGAGATTCCGAAGGCCAAGTTCAAGATTCGGCTCGATGCCTACACCGGGGGCAACGAGGCCGTCTTCTGCCTGGAGTTCGCGGTCGACTTCGCGACACAGCCCTCCTGACCTGCAAGGGCACCCATCCGGGTGCGCCGGAGGCGGCTCCCCCGTATGGCCATCCCCGTAGCCCTGGTCCGGTGTCGGGGATCAATCAGGCAGCAGTTACTGACTTCGGCGCTTCAAGGTGGCGGTGAGAGATCGAGGGAGAGTCCGGCTCCGGCGAGGAAGCCATCGAGGATGTCGGGGTGGTACTTGACTCGGTTGGACGAGTGTCGGCGTACGAGTCAACATGTACCACCTCGTACGAGTGACTGTGCACCAGAGTTGATGCGGTGAACGGCTGTTGTCCGTGAGCCTGCTGTCGTCGGTTTCGGGAGGCTGTGCTTTACGTAGGCAAGCAGGGCGTCTCGGTTGCGGCTCGCCCACCGCCGCCCACCGTGAGGGGGGTGATTGTGTGCGGGACGGGCAGACCGGCTGGTGGGTGGAGCTGCCCCCGGCAGCGGGAACAATGGTGATGGCGACCGGGATCGTCTCCATCGGGCTGCACTTGGTCGGGCAGGAGGCACTCTCCCGGATTCTGCTCGTCCTCGCCGCCTTCGCGTGGCTCGCGCTCGCTGTCGACTTCGTGCGGCGGCTGATGCGCGACCGAAACCGGTGGGAGACTGAGGCGGAGACGCCGCCCGCGCTGACCGCTGTGGCCGCGCCGACCATCCTCGGGACCTGGTTCGCACTGCTGGGGCGGTCGATCGTCGCCGTCGCCGCGCTGGTCGTAGCGGTACTGGTCTGGCCGGTGCTGCTCACGGCGGTGATGCGGCACTGGCGGCGGCGCTTGCCGGGCACGGTGTTCCTGGTGTGTGTCGCGACACAGGGCCTGGCAGTGCTGGGCGGATCGCTGGCCGTCTCGCTGCCGTCCGGGTGGCTCGCCTGGCCGGCGCTGGTCTGCTTCGGGCTCGGGCTGGCGCTCTACCCGGTCGCCTTCGTCCGCTTCGACCGCGGCCAGGTTCGGACTGGCGCGGGCGACCAGTGGGTGGCGGGCGGGACGCTGGCGATCTGCGCACTCGCCGGGTCGAAGCTGCTGGTTGTGCCCGCCTGGCGCGGCACCGCCCTGCACGACGCGCTGCGTCCACTCACGCTCGTCGCGCTCGCGTTGTCGGTGGGCTGGTACGCCGTCCTCGTCTTCGCCGAGGTGCGCTGGCCGCGTCCGCGCTACGACATGAGGCGGTGGGCGACGGTCTTCCCGATGGGTATGACGGCCGTCGCCACCCTGTCCGTCGCCGACGCCGCAGCCGTGGGCTGGCTGCGGACGCCGGGCCAGGTACTGCTCTGGGTCGCCCTCGCCGCGTGCGTGCCCACACTGGTCGGGTGGTCAGATACGCGGCCGCCCGCCCGCGGTGACCTCTACAGGGACGGTGGCTGGAGCCTGCGGCTGCCCGCCACCTCGGCATGCCAGGGATACTGACGTCGGCGCTTCAATGTGATGGCGGTGGTAGGTCGAGGGAGAGTCCGGTTCCGGCGAGGAAGCCGTCGAGGACGTCGGGGCGGTACTGGAGTCGTTTGAGTCGATTGCGGACGAGCGTGGCAAGTCGGTCCAGGGCGACGTTGGCGAGGTTCGCGAGGCTGTGCTTGACGTGGGCCCACAGGTACTCGACCGCGTTCAGCTCGGGTGCGTAGGCGGGCTGGATGAACACCGTCAGCCATTCCCGCGCGCTGATCAAGTCACGCATGGCATGGGAGACGTGGGTGTTGAGCCGGTCCCAGACCAGCACGAGAGGCGCCCTGACCAGCTGGTGGATTCCGTCGATCAGAGCGATGTAGTCGTGCTCGGACAGGCTGCGGCGTTCGCCTTTGCGCCCGGTATGGCGCCGCAACCGGTGGCACAGCCGGGTCCGGGAGCCGGGGCGCATCGCGAGCAGTCCGGCGACCGAGACCCGTCCGGAGCCGCGGCCGGGGACCTTCACGACCGGGGTGATGCCGCGCCGTCCCACGTGCGTCCCTTGGGCGGCCTGCGGGTGAACCCGGCTTCGTCTTCGAAGCAGATCCATCCGTCGCAGGCCGCCCGGGTGCTTTTACCTCCGTCCAGGTCGCCTCCTTCCACGTGGTCACGGCCCGCTCGTCGCGCTCGGCGGCCCGCCGCGCGGGGACCGGCGGGGTGAAGCCGAGCCGATGCATCAGGCGGGTGGCGCCCGAGACGCTGTGGGACACGTGGAACTTCCGGCCGATCAGCGTGGCAACCCGCGCGCCGGTCCACACCTGGTCCTCGTCCCAGCCGTGGGCGGCCGGCCCCTGCTCGAGGTAGGCGCCGAGATTCTCCTGGCAGCGCGTGAACAGCTTGCAACGCTGGCCGCTCGCACCTCGTGAGGCCAGGGCCTCCGCCCCGCCCTTCGTCCACGCCTGGTGCCACTGGTAAGCCGACTTCGAGCTCACCCGCAGCCTGCGGGCGACCTCCAACGGCCCCAGCCCATCGGCGAACAACCCGGCAGCCTCCAGTCGCACCGCCTCGCGGCGCTGCCGACCTTTCGCCGTCAGCCCGCCCCCATCCACATATCGCATACCAACGGCATAGCGCGCAGATGACCGTCAGTCAGCTATACGAACAAGCCAATCACCCCGAAGCGCCGAAGTCAGTAACCACGGTTCCATTGATCCCCGAGGGCGAATGAGACCCGGCTCGCGGTCTTCTGCCGGCTCTCCGCGGCGATTCGCATCTCGTGACCGAGGCGTCGAATGTCACGCTACGCAGAGCCTCTGCTGTCTGACTCGGCCGGACGACAGCAGTTTCGGTGGCGCGCCGAGGGTCTCCGCCGCCGCCCGTTGCTCGGAGTGGGGTTGGGCGAGATCGGTCCGACTCTGTCATTACCAGCCGGCTGCCTCGATCACGGTGGCGGCGGCCTCGCCGACCGAGCGCCTGGAGGCATCGACCGAAAAGAAGCATCGACTCCTGCCCGATCGAGGATCCCTGCCAGTTCGCCGGACCTGTCCAGGTGCCATCGCAGTGCTGCGGGTTGGTTCTCGTGGCGACGCGAGAGGCGTTCGTGGATCACCGGCAGCTCGGACTGGAGCCGACACACCGAAAGGCCCATGCCAACCGCGCCGCCGCCCCTGCTTCCGTTCGTCCCAGTCCTCAACCACACCGGCGAGGACCAGCCGGACCGCACCGGCACCGCGGTAGTTGGCGACGACGCTGCGCAGGTCCCGCTTTCGGAGCCACCACTCCGGCCATAACGCAGCTTCACGAGATGCTGGAAAAGCTTCCGGCACCCATCCGCGCCTGGCACGAGGTGCGCCGCAGCTGGCGCGAGACAGGAAACGGCCGACAATAGGGAGAATTTGCCGATTCTTCGGGATTGACACGGGATCGAGGAATTCAATTCCCGCGATCGATCGACACCGCCCTGGATGCCCGGAGAGTCCATCCCGAGGGAACGCTTGGCGGGCTTCGGGCGACATGACCATGATTCGTCCCGATGAAAACCTCGCGCAAATGGATACCCACCCGAGGAGATTGTCAGCGACCATGCGGCAGCAGATCGCGCAGCCCTGCTCGAAAAGCAGGATGCGGATGCTGCTCAGTGCCGCACCCCGGCATCTCAAGCTTCTTGAGCTGCCCGCCGACGATGTGGGAGAGCAGCGGCACTGGGAGAGCATCGGGCCAGAGGCCGGTGCGCTTGCCCTCCGTGAGCACCCGACGGAACGCGCCGGTGGATCCCCTGAGGCTTCGGCCGTTCGCCTTCAACTCCTCGGCGGCGCACTCACCTTCGCCCTCGACGACCTGGAGCAGGATCTGCTGGGCCCGGGGCGGCAGGCGGTCGTAGTACGAGCGGGCGCGCTCTGGCGTCCAGCGGTCGTCGGGCACCGCGGTCACGACCGCCGTCGGCGTGGTGGCGAGGGCGAGCAGCTTCTCCAGCACCTCGGGGGTCGGATTCTCCACGGTGATCGTGATCTTCATGGCGAACACCTTCGCAGCTTGGTGGGCTGAACACAAATAACCTCGGAAAACGTGTCACAGACGATGCCGGCACCTCGGGCTCGGCTTATGTACCAAGGCATGTATCGCGTCCTCTAACTGGATTTAGAGGACGCAACACAGGGCCCGGTACAGATAGGCTGTCCTGGACGGATCATCAGCCCGCCGTGCCGGAAGGAGAGCGCCCGTGGATGCCGAGGCGTCGGACGGCCTGCCCGCCCTGGTGGAGCGCTCCACCGAGGTCGTCGTCGCCGAGCTGGTGAACGACGGTCAGGCGCTCGCGCCGTTCGCGCACACCGGGGTCGACCCCAACGAGACGCTGACCGAGGACGCGGCCGACGACCTCGCCTCCGCCCGGCCCGCGCGCACCAGCCAGACCTACGCCGAACAGTGGCGCTACTTCGCCCGCTGGTGCGCCGACAACGGCCGCCACCCCGGGCCGCGCACCAGCGAGGCGAACATGGTCTCCTACGTCTCCCACCTCCGCCGCCGCGGCGGCCGCGACGGCACGGGCGCGCCCGTCAGCTCCCTGCGCCTGGCGATGGCCGCCATCCGCGACGCCAACGCCCGTGCAGGGTACGAGAACTGGCCCCCGAAGAAGGCGACCGCCGAACTGATCCGCAAGCAGGCCGCCGAACACGCCCGCGCTCGCCGCACCTCGAAGTCGAGCCCCCCCGTCGACGCCGCCCGCATCGCCCACCTCCAGCAGGGCACGACCGCCGACACCCCGCTCGCCCGCTGGCGCGACCTCACGATCCTGCACCTCGGCTACCGCACCCGCGCCCGGCGCTCCGAACAGGCGGCCTACCGCATCGACTCCGTCGCCTTCGAGCACCTGGAGGACGGCACCGAGCAGATGGTCGTCGGCAAACGCACCAGCAAGAGCGACCACTGGTCCACCGGCCGCGAGTACGTCGTCCGCGACCCGGTGGCGATCACCGTCGTCCGCACCTACATCTCACTGCTCGCCGAACTCGGCCAAGCCGAACCGCAGTTGCCGCTACTGCGCGGCATCACCCGCTGGGGCCGGCTCATGCCCGTCCCCGCCTCCGGAACCGGCATGACCGGCCACGCGGTGAACCGCGCCTTCAAGCGCATGGTCACCCGCACTCCCGGCTTCGACGCCAAGAACGCCACCAGCCACGGCCTGCGCGCCGGCGTCCCCGCGGACCTCGCCGCCCAGGGCTACAGCACGGCGGAGATCCTGGTCATCACCGAGGACTGGAAGTCCACCACCATGGTCGAGAAGTACGCCAAGGCCGGCCTGCGCCGCGCCGGCAAGGACAACCTCGGCCGGGCCCAACAGGCCCTCGACTCCCTGGTCGTGCCACCGCCGACCCACCCCGCCCAGTAGGGGGCAGCGATATTATCGGCAGGATGATCGTTTGAACTACCGCCACGCCATGGGAGTCGGCCGCAGAAAGTGTTGGGTAATCGGGTGATCCCTCGCTCTTGAGGTCTTCGGCAAGACGGCGGGCTGCTTCGGTCTCGGTGGGGCCACCCGGCTCGACCTCCTCGCCGACTACCGTCTACACCCACGTCCTCCTCCGCCTCCAGCGCGACACCATCGTGCAGTGCCCATGCGCGTCGGCGTACCGGTCGGCGTGGCGCTCGTCCACCCGGGCCTCCTGGAGGGCCCGCTCGACGGCCTTCCAGGGTCATCCCCGCCGCCCGGCGGCAGACAGCGCCAAGCAGGCCGAGCTCCCGGCCGCCAAGGCCGCCATCATCGTCGTCCTCGTCGGTGTGGTCGTCACCGAGGTCGGCGGGGTACTGGGCAAGGGCGGCGTGCAGCGTCGCCCCGGCCTCCGCCTCGAAGTGCACAACGGGCCCCATCCGGCCGTCCGGACCGGCCTGGAGGACGACCAGGAGCCAGGCGCAGCATGGGAAGGGCGGGGCGGGGGCCGGCTGGCTTCGACCCCCGCTCGCCCGCACCACTGCCACCATCATGCGGGCGCGCAGCGTAGCCTTGACGGACATCCCATGAGCTGGAGAGTCAAATGGCGAGTGCGTGAGCCCAGGGGGACCGGGCAGTCCCCTTCCCATCGGCGGCCCGTCGTTCAGCTCGAACGAATGCCCTAGTCTCGGCGGATGACGCTCTACTTCGACCCGGCGGCCATCCTCGGGAACGACCGCGATGCCTTTCGGGGCCGTTGGGAAGACCGACTGTGGCTCAACGTTCCCGGGCCCTTCTACGGCGGGGAGACCGACACCTGCTGGACGGGACGGCTCTCGGCGCCCGCCCACGTCCTCTATGGAGGCGAGTACCTCAGCGAGTACGTCTATCGCCAGCCCCGAACGCCTGCGGACACGGCCATGCTGGTCGAGGCGGCAGACAACGACCCGTTCCTCGGGTACGGCTGTGATGGAGACTCGCGATGGACACCGGAAACGGTCCGGGAGTGGTGGCGTAACCGCAGCCAGGTCGTGCAATACCTGTCCGATCAGCGGAGCAAGTGGGATGAGGGCGATGCCTGGGCAGGCCAGGGCATAGCCGCCGCCGTTCGCGACTTCGAGCTCTACATCGCCGGTGATCTGGCAACTGACCTGCGGATCTACCTCTACTGGCTGGAAGAGCGGCGGTCCCCCACCCCCGTTGACCGGTTGCCCGCGCTGTAGCGTCACGCGGCGAGTGGAATCGCTGGGACCAAGCTGTCGCCTCGTCGTACGGCGTGCCGGTCTTGAGACAGCCGTGGAGGATACCGGCGAGCCGGTTGGCGAGTTGCCGCAGAGCGCCGCCTTCACCGACGCCGACCACCTCACCCGCTCCGCCGAGGCCTGCGACACATCCAGCTCCAGCCAGCCCTCATCGAGGGATGCCTGACCGGCACCGGCCTGTCACTCGCTCCACCAACTCCGCCCTGAAAACCTCAGTAGACGAGCTTCATCCACGCGCGGATGATCTACACCACCCTGACCCAGGCCACGCTCTACGGGCGGCGGGCCAGCAGGTGGGTGTCGAGGAAGCCCCGTTCGGACGCTGGGTCGTGGGGCAACCGAGCCACTGTGACGAGGCCGGTACCGGCCAGACCACTGGGCATCCGAGAGCAACTGAAAACGCGACACGGGACCAGAGTTCCAGCCAGAAAGCTCAACCTTTGCCAGACATGGCCTAGGGATCCGGCCAATGGCTTCGGGTCAGGTCCGCTTGCGGCTCGCGATCTCGTCAGAGAGCTGCTGCACGTGGGCGGGGTCCGCGTCCCGGGCAAGGGCGACGTAGTGGTCCATGACGGCCGGCCGGTAGCGCACGGGGAACGTCTGTCCTGGGGCGAGTCGGGTGAGCTCGGTGATCGTGAGGTTTTCGTCTGCGATACCGCGGAACAAGATGCCGCCGGCGGTCTCCACGTCGAACATCAGGACCACGCGTGGATTGCCGTTGACCTCCCGCCAGTTGACGAGAACGCCGAGCGCAAGCGCCCCCGTACGCAGTTCCGCATTGCGCTTCCGTGCATCACTGCTCAGGACCGGGTTCGGGGCGACGCCCGGGAAGTCGGGCCCGACGCCGAGCGATTCCCGACTCAGGTCGGGCCTGAGCTGCGCCATCAGATCGTTGAGCTTCTTCTTCGAACCGAACATCCTGGCCCCTCCCTCACACCGGTGCCGAAATCTCGGCCTGGCGCTTCGCCTTCACTGCGATTGTACGTCGCGGCCATTCCCGACCTCCGGCGCATCGCCCCGTCCCGATGGGGTCGCCGTCTGCGGTCGCGGACGGGCTCGGTCGGTGCACCTGTCTGTCGGACGAGTCACGTCCGCACGCCGACAGGAGGACCAAGCCGTGATCGATATTGACCCCAACAGTTCTTCCAGCTCGGCGAACTGGGCCTCTGACAGCTTCGGCACACTCGCGGGACCTGATGAGCTCAGGGCCTCGATGCCGCCCTCGCGCCAGGACCGTCGCCAACGTTCCACCGACCGCTCACTGACCCGTACTTCACGGGCGATCACCGAGGTCCTCTCGTCTGCCTCAAACCGGGCAGCGGCCTCGAACCGAACCTGTTCACGAAACGCCCGCCACTCAGCGGTCAGGCCCCCACCCTGCGCGTACCGCATACCTCCGGCATACCGCAGGGATCACTACCTGTCACTACCCGACAACCAAACGAAAACCTCAGTAACAAGGCTGTGCTCACGCCGCAATCGGGCGGGCACGACATCCCATCAGCGATTCCGCTCCTGGCCGACCGGCAGGGGCAGGATCTGTCAACAGGACTCGAAGTCCAGGGAAGAAAGAGTGCTCACCTGCCGGCGGCTATCAGGCACCGAGTCTGCCGGATGGATCCTCGGTAGGTCTTATTAGGGAATCCGACACCGCCCGAGCAGGCCCTCGCCGCGCTGCGTCCCGGCGAACTGGACACGGACGAGCTCGTCGTCACCGCCGAGCAACTCGCCGTCAATGAACCCGCCGAACCGGGCCTGGCCGCAGGCCGGGTGTGGACGCGGACGATGCTGCCACCGGCTGTTCCGGACGGACAGGTCCGCAGTGCCCTCGGTGGGCCGACCTGCACAAGCTGCGGCGCTATGAGGCGAGGTGGCGGTAGGTGAGGACGCCGGAGGCAGGAGCCAGGGGGGCGATGGTGACATGCTTGCCGGTCCCGGGCGCGTGGACGACCTTGCCGTCACCGATGTAGAGCTGGACATGGCCCCCGCCGTTGGTGATGACCAGGTCGCCCGGCACCAGGGCCCCGCGGGTGGTAGCCCTTCCCGCCTTGGCCATGCCCCAGGTGGTTCGCGGCAGTGCCACCCCGCCGACCTGCCATGCGCGCATCACCAGCCCCGAGCAGTCGAAGGAGCCGGGCCCGGTGGCGCCCCACGCGTACGGCTTGCCGATCTGCGCCCGGGCGAAGGCCACGGCCGCTGCGGTGCCCCTGCCGGCATCGGTCCCGCTGCCCTTGGCCTTGCCGCCCTTCGCGTCACGGCCCCGGTTCTTCTTGCTCCCAGCCCCGGACTTGGCGCTCGAGGACTTCTCCTCCTCGGGCAGCTCACGGATGCCCAGAGCCCCGGGCTCTGCCTCGGGCGTCACCCCGGCCCCGGACGGTGTCCCAATGCCGAAGGCCTGACCGGGCGGGTCCCCGGCGGAGGCCGACCGGATGTCGCTCCCGGTGGAGAACCGGACCGGCACCGCCCCACCGGACGCGTCCGTGACAGTCCCCGCGGCCGGGGAGAAACATGGCACATAAGACCCCCGAACCCACTGGCCGGGCCCGCATCCCATGACGAATGCTCCGCTCTCAGACCCGGGGCACCCAAGCTCATGCAACGAGCGCGTAGTTGGTGAGCTGCGTGTGTTCCTGTCGGTCAGGATGCAGGTATATCCCTGTATGGTCCCTCCACGGGATGTACTTGGCGATCGGCGCCGTGCAGCCTGGTCGAGGCCCCAGCCCGGCCAGATCGCCGACGACCGGGCACACAGCGAGCCGTCCAGGTCATAACCTCCGTCTTCCCGGCTCAGCGGGCACCTGTTCAGAAGCCGTTGTCTTCCCGAGAATGGTGGGCTCGGCCGCGAAGGCGCGACATCTGGACTCAGCCCGTACGATGCTGTCGAAGGCTCAGGCCCAGCTCGCCTGGGCGCAGCTGGGAGAGTCGGCCTCAGGGGGTTTCGGTCCCGCACGCGCAGGGCTTCGGATTCGAACTGAATGGATTGGCGCGCTCTGCGCCCAATCGCTGCAGGTCAGGAAGTGTCGGCCCCGCGCTCGCGGGGATAGCTCCGAGATCGCGGAAGGGCTCGCCAAGCTGATCGTGGTCGGCCCCGCGCTCGCGGGGATAGCTCCAGGCACCGGCAGCGCGGCTACGGCACGTGGCAGGTCGGCGCGCTCGCGGGGATGGCTCCTGCCAGGCGAGCGGGCGTCCGGTGCACTGGGAAGCCGAAGCGCTGGACCGGGACCTGCTGCACGATCTGCTGATGGCGACGGTCGAGCCGTACGTCTACCGCGATGTCCTGGCCGAAGTCCTCGCCGGACGACCCCCGCCAACGCGACCGGCTGCGCGCGTTCCTGAACCGGTGGTGAGCTACAGCCGGTCAGGGCCCCTTCCTGTGCGCAGCCGTCTCCCCGGCGCCGTCACTGTTGGGGGATGCCTGTGGCTGGCCTTTTGCCCTGGCCTGCTCGTCGGGGAGACCACCAGTCCCTGGTGTGCCGCTCCGGTCCCGCCGTCCGACCCGTACACGTCGGGTGAGACCTTCGAGGAACTGGCAGGGGTGGAGGCCGTGGAACAGGCGCGGGGCCCGAGTACTGGCGCCGGGTGATCAACCCCGGTCGGAGTCCGCACCGGTCACGGTGTGGGTCCGAACTTCTGCCAGGCGTCGCTCTTGCCCGGCTCGTCCGTCGCCTTGTTCCACCACTTGGCGCATGAGTAGGAGCCGTTCCACGACACCGTCGAGGTCCAGGCGCCGTCGGTGTCCCCGGCGATGATCCTCGTGCCGGCGGTGGTGGCGCTGTCGCCGGCGAATCGCGGGCGGGGTGGACGCCGGTGATGCCACCGTCGTCTGGTCAACGGGATGCTGTTCCGGCAGCGGACCGGCCTCCCCTGGCGGGGCCTGTCATCCCGCTTCGGCAGCTGGAAGGCGGTTCACGACCGTCATCGAAGGTAGTCGGCGGGTCCCCGCCCCGCCACCGTGGCGCGGGCGGGGCCGGGACTCCTACGTGATGCTCTTCACCAGCGGCACCGCCAGCTGCATGATGTTCGGCAGTCGGCCCAGGATGTCGTCGCCGCTGAGGAACAGCACCCGGTCGCCGATCCGGGTCATCACGATCTCCGAAGTGCTGTACCGGCCGGTGGGCACCCTCTTCATGTCGAAGGCCTCGGCGCCGAGCCCCGGCATGGGCTGCAACGTCACGGTCATCGGGATCGGGGTGCCGTCCACGCTCTTCCCGGTGAAGGTCTTGCAGCGCTCCGCGTACGCCCTCAGGTCGCCGAGCAGTTTGGCCGCGTCGCCGGGGCGGTAGGCGGCCAGGTAGACCTGGACCATGTGCTCCCCGTCGTAGACCTCGTTCATCGCGCCCGAGACCTTGTAGCCCTGGGAGAAGAGGGTCCCGGCGAGACGCATCTGGTTGCACGGTTCCGTGATCTGCGGCGGGTCGGCCCGGTACTCGTTGATGGTGGTGCCGGTGTCGACCTGGTTGCCGTTGCCCTTGATCGTCCACCCGGCGGGCAGCACCGCGGCGGTCGGCAGGGACGCGCGCAGGTCCACCCCGGTGAGGAGCGGAGGGCCGGTCGGCGTGCTGCTGGGGGTGCCGAACGCCGGGGCGCCGGACGCCGGGAGCGTCGGCGCGTCCACCGGGGCGGTGCCCGGGGACGTGGCAGGGGTGGCGGTGACGGCCGCCGGCTTGCCGGATGCGGTCACCGTGCCGGAGGAGCACCCCGTGACGAAGGCCGCGGCCATCGCGGCCGCGCCCACCGCGAGCGGAATCCTGACGGTGGATCGAACCATGGACGCAAGGACCCCCGTGGATTCGTAGCCGAATGCATTGTTTCGCACACAGGGGTATCACCCCCTTGCGGTGACCATACCTTGGCCTGACGTGGCGCCCGACCGGGTTGCCGGCCTGGGCGTCCTGACGGGCCGCCACCTCGCAGCCCGGCTCCCGTGCAGGCACGTGCACGGTGAGGATCGTGCCCGCACCGACCGTCTCGGCGAGGACAACATCACCAGCGTCGAAGTCGACCCGGACATCGCCGCCCGACACCGGCGGGCCGCGACGAGCGGCAACGGAGACGGAGACGGAGACGGAAGCGCCGCACCTCCAGGAGTACACCAGCGCGCGCTGCCCACTCTCCCCCATCGGTCCCGCTCGGAGCGGCCGCCGGCCGCTCCGCCGCTACGGCTGAGGGCGGGCGGCACCGGGTGGCCTTTCTGAGTACGGATGCTCAGGAGTCGTGCCGGGTCGCGCGCATACGGTGGCGGTACGACGCACGGCAGGGGGATGGGGTTGTTCGGCAAGTCGTTGGTGAAGGCGGCTCTGGTGGTGGCGGCGAGCATTGTCGCCCTGATCGGGGTGGCGTTCGCGTTCCAGATCGCTGCATGGTGGTTCATCGGCGCCGACGACTACGCGTCCAAGCCCGGACCCGAGATCGTCCGCCACACTCCGGAGCGGTTCCACGCGCTCAGCGAGCAAACCGTCCGTGACACGTTGGGGGGCCTGAGCCCTGACCTCGTGCTGAGCGACAGGGGCTGTACCGTCAGCCGGTACGAGCCGCGTCCGGACGGCACACCGAGCAAGCTGTCCACCGTCGACCGTCGGTTCACCGCCCGTACCAGGATCAGCGCGTCCCATCGGCAGGAGCTGCGGGACGGCATCGAGGCCGAGTGGCGGCGGCGCGGCCTCCGGCAGAAACCGTCGGCCTGGACCCCGAGCGCCCCGGACGAGGGCCCGGACTACCTCAGCGCCGAAACCTCGGAGGGAATCGCCGTCTGGGTCGCGCTCTCGCCGGAACCGGACCGGACGGTCACCCTCACCATGTCCGTCAGCGGCGGCGATGTCGCGTACGCCCCGGACCGGGCCCGTCCGCTGTCGCCCCTGCGACCGGACATCGAGGACACCTACTGGTCGCGCTGAGCCGGGCACGGCCCTCGTCCGCCGGCGGGCACGTCGGCGACCCGCCGGCCCCGGTTCGGGACACGACGGGCGCCGGAGGAGCCGCCAGTACCAACGCCGTTCAGTCAAACGGCGTTGGTACTAGGCGGACGCGCTGCCCGCAGGGACGGGGACGGGAACGGCGGCGGTCTGCGGAACCGGGGCCCCGGCGCCGGGACGGCCGGCGGGCACGGCCGGCCGCAGGAGGACGGCGCAGGCGACGGCCGCCAGCAGGGCGAGCGAGGCCGACACGACCAGGCAGAGCTGGAGGCCGTCGAGGAAGGAGCCGCCGAGTGCGCTCAGGGCCGGCTTGGTGGCAGGGCCCAGGTCGAGCCCGGCCACGGCGCCGAGGCCCTGCTCCCGGGCGACGGCGAGGACGTGGCCGCCGGTCTCCGCCGGCACGCCGGCGTCGGCGAGCCGGCCGGGCAGGGCGTCGAGGGCGCGGGTGGTCAGCAGGGCGCCGAGCACGGCGGGGCCGAGGGCGCCGCCGAGCTGGCGGAAGGCGTTGTTCCCGGCGGCGGCCATGCCGGCGAGGTGGTGCGGTACGGAGGAGACCGCGGAGGCCGTCATCGGGGTGAGGACGGCGCCGATGCCGAGGCCGAGCAGGACCAGGCGCCAGGCGAGCGACCCGTACGAGGTGCCCGCGTCGACGCCGATCAGCGACAGCAGCGAGCCCGCCATCAGCACCAGGCCGGTGGTGATCATGACCCGAGCGGACACCCGGTGCATCAGCCGTCCGACGGGGACGCCCACGACCAGGGACGTCCCGGACACCAGAACCATCCGCAGCCCGGCCTCCCACGTGCTCAGATGCTGCACCAGACCGAAGTACAGGCTCAGGACGAAGAAGAAGCCGATCAGCCCCAGGAAGCTGATCATGGCGACCAGCGACGTGGCGGCGAAGGCGGGACTGCGGAACAGGGCCAGGTCGAGCATCGGGCTGCTGCTGCGACGCTCCACGACGACGAACGCGACCGCGCTCACGGCGCCGATCACCAGGGCCGCCACCACGGAGGGCGTACCGAAGCCGTCGGCGCCGCCCTCGATCACGCCGTAGACGACGGCGGTGACCGCGACGGCCGCGCTGATCTGCCCGGGCCAGTCGAGCCGCCGGCCGTGCGGCGCCCGGGAGTCCGGCAGCAGGAAAGCCGCGACGACCAACACGACCAGCGACACCGGGATGGGCAGGAGGAAGATCCAACGTACCTCGACGTGCTGCTGCAGCAGCCCGGCGATCAGCGGTCCCAGGGCCAGCGAGGCCAGCATGGACATCGCCCACAGGCCGATGAACCTCCCGCGCTCCCGGTGGTCGGGGACGGCGTGGCTGATCAGGGCCAGCGTGGTGGGCAGCAGGGCCGCCGCACCCAGCCCGGAGGCCGCCTGCCCGACCCACAGCCACTGCACCGAGTCCGCGGCCAGCGAGACGGCCGCGCCCAGTGCGCAGAACGCCATGCCCGCCTGGAACACCCGCTTGCGGCCGTGGACGTCGCCCCACACCCCGGTGGTCAGGATCAGCGCGGCCATCGGCAGCACGAACGCGTCCGAGACCCAGGACAGTTGGGAGGTTGAGGCGCCCAGCGCCCGCTGGAGCGCCGGCAGGCTCACCGACACGGTGGTCACGGGAAGGTAGGCGACGAAGACGCCCAGACAGGCCATGACGAGCGTGACGCCTCGTCCGGCCACGGGGCGCTGCACCGTTGCGGAGTTCACGGGGTGGTTCCTTCGACTGCGGGATGCCGCGCGGGCACCGGTTGCTGGGGGCACAGGAAAGCTTCGGCCCCACGGGCGAGGAATCCCCAAGCGATCCCGGCAGACGTACCAGAACCTCCATTCCGGTCCGCCCCTGTGTCACAATTCCTCTGTGCCTGACGACCTGGACCGCAAAGTCATCCACGGGCTCTACTGCGCCCCCCGGGCCTCGTTCCGCCGCCTCGGCGAGGTCGTGGGGGTGTCCGAACAGACCGTCGCCCGCCGCTACAACGCGCTGCGGCGAGGCGGGATCCTGCGCGTCGTCGGGCTGAGGAGCCCGTCCGCCCACGGGCATGCGGAGTGGGTCGCGCGGCTGCGCTGCCGCCCGGAAGCCGTGGGGCCCGTCGCCGACTCCCTCGCCCGCAGGCCCGAGGTCGGCTACGCCAGCATCGCCTCCGGTGGGTCGGAGATCATCTGCACCATCCGCTCGGCCGTCGGCACCGGGCGCGACGACGTCCTGCTGCGGCAGCTCCCGCGCGCCGCCTCGGTCCTCGACATGAGCGTCGACCTTCTCCTCCACACGTTCGGCGCCCCGGACGCGGTCGGCTGGGCCGGCGGGGAACGCTTCCTGACCGAGGAACAGGTGCGACGGCTGACGGCGGAGCGCCCTGCGGCCGCCGGGCCGCCGCTCGCCCCGGCCGACGAGGACCTCCCGCTCTTCGAGGCCCTGGCGGAGGACGGCCGCGTGTCCCACACCCGCCTGGCGGAGGTCACCGGCTGGTCCACACCCCGAGTCGCCCGCCGCCTGGAGGCCCTGGAGGCCTCCGGCTCCCTCGCCTACGGCATCGACATCCTGCCCGAACGCCTCGGCTACGAGCTCAACGCCGTCCTTTGGCTCCAGGTCGACCTGCCCGGACTCGACCGGATCGGTGAGGAGCTCGGCCGGCACGACGAATGCGCCTTCGTCGCGGCGACCAGCGGCCGGCACAACCTCATGGCCGTCGTCATCTGCCGGGACACCCCCGACTTCTACCGCTACCTCAGCAGCCGCCTGGCCCGCATCGAGGGCATCAGGGGCTACGAGATCAGCATTCGCGTTCGCCGCCTCAAGCAGTCCGTGTCCCTGATCCACCACGGACGGCTGATCCACCCCCCGCTGGGCTGACGCGACCGCACCACCGAACGGGCCTGGACGCCCAGCCTGATCATCTGACTATTGCCGGTCCTGGTCGTTGGTCCGGACATGGGGCGGGGTGATCCGACGGACGTCGACCGGGAACATCTGCTCCAGCAGGTCCAGGCGGAAGCGGACGTGGCCGGTGACATCGACTGGGACGTGTCGGTGGACTCCACGATCGTGCGGGCCCACCAGCACGCGGCCGGTGCCCGCACCGACCCGCCACCGGCCCTCGCTAGCTCAAGGGGGGCTGGGCCGGGAGAACACCGGGGCGAGACGCCGTGGGTAGAGCCTCGTCGCCCGCCCGCCTGGCGGAGGTGGTGCTGGAGGCGAGGGCCCGGGCCGCTCGCACGGCGGCTTCACCACGAAGCTCCACCTGAGCGCGGACGGCCGTTGCGGCCCCCGCTGTCCCTGATCGTCACGCCGGGACAACGGACGGACTGCACGCAGTTCGAGCACTGCCTGGGGCGCGGACAGCAGATTCTCGTACTGCTTGAGGCGCGCACGGTCATCGACATGCGGCATTGAAGATCCTCGCCGGCGACAGTCCGGACTGTGCCGCGAAACGGGACGGTGATGTCGTCTGTTGGCACGGCGAATCGCGAGGAGGTGGGGCATCCCACCCGCCGGCTCACAGGCACATTTCGTCCGGGTGAACGGCCAGCCGTGGACCACCTCCTAGGGGTACCCGCTGCGATCAGCGCTTCGCCACGCCGATGTGCCGAACTCCATTGGCGTGCGGTTCGGAGGCCCGGTGGCGGCCTCATCGCCGGTCGCCGCCGATGGCACGGTCACCCGGATCGAGCGGCTCACCGAGCTGCCTGAGCATCCCTGACCCGGCCTGTGGCGGCTGGCGCGCGCCGCCTTGAGCTGCGGGTCGCACCGGTTGTCGCGAAGCCTTGACACTGCGTCACAGGCTGGGAACCCTGGTGCTGTACTCCAGGGACGTGAGGGACACGGCATGCCATGGTTTGAGGAGAGCGGGCGCCACCAGGGTTTCCCGGTGGCGGTGTTGGCGGACGGCAGCGAGCCGGCGCCGTTGCCGGACGGGCGCACGACTTGGTGGCTCTACAACGGAGCGGATGGTCCTCGGGCCGTCGCGGTGCGCGGTGGTTGCGGCTGCGGCTGGCGGGGTGAGCGCGTGCACCTGCTGGACTTCGGTGACGACGCGGCAACCGAGGCGGTGGGCGAGGCCACCGGGCCGTTCGCGGACTGGGAGTGGCACGTCGACCTGGCCGAGGGTGTGGTGCCGCGCGAGGTCGAGGAGCTCGTCGCCGCGCTGGTGGACCGGATCTGCGACCTGACGGAGAGCCGACCGTACGCCGCCGCCCGTGCGGCCGCCCGCTTCGAGCGCGCCGCCGGTTCGACCGCCCTGCTGGCCGGCCGCAGGGCCCGCAGCAACCTGATGACCTGGGAGTACATCGGCCGCGCCTTCGGCTGCGGGCCGGAGGAGGCGCTGGAGCGGTTCGGCGAGACGCTGAACAACGTGGACCGGGGAGACGAGGGCGAGCTCTGAGGTGTCAGTGCCCCTGGTGGGGTTGGTGCGCCTGGTGCATTCTTGGCCGGTCGTCAGGCTGCTGGGGAGGGCGACTTCGGGTTGCGTGGGGAGCAGCGCGGGGGACAGCCCGCTCGCGACGTACGGCGGACACCGACCCAGCGGGTCGACACCGCCCATCACCGCCACTCCCAGGCCCCAAAGGCGGCAGTTGGTGTCGGCGAGCTACAGAGCCAAGAACCCCTCAACCTTGCTTTTCAGGTACGGCGGCACGTCGGCCAACTCCGAGACGATCAGGTGGACATCCCGCCGGAGTTCGGGGTACTCGCTCCAGACCTGCGCACTCCTGGTGAGCACGGCGGCAAGCAGGTCGCCCTCGTACATGTCGCCTTCCGCCAGGGGGTCGCTCCGCAGGACCTCCACCGCCAGCGGTAGGAGGTAGGCAAGACCGATGTCTTGCCCGATCAGCAGCCGCAGGTCCTCGACCGTCAGGCCGCCGATCGGCTTGCGCCGAAGCCCGCGCGCGGTCGCCATCAGGCGGGTTTCGGCGCCCGATGGGGCCGGCCACCGGTCGCGCTCAAGTTCCTCAAGGGAGCGGTGACGGTTCACGAGTCGAGTCACCGACCGATCGTCCCGTACCAGATCTCAAACGCGGCCTGAGTGATCAACGGTGGCCGCACCCGTTCGATGTCTCCGGTTAGTCCCGGATCAGGCAGAACGGGTGTCCTGCGGGGTCAGCGAATATGCGCCAACTCCGCTTTCCGTCGCCATCGTCGAGCAGCGTGGCGCCCCGCTTGAGCGCGCCTTCCTGGGCCTGATCCAGGTCCTCGACCCCGAGGTCGAGGTGGAACTGCTGGGGGCGGGTGGGGTCCGGCCATTGCGGCGGCTGATGGTTTTCCACACGCTGGAAGGCCAGCACGAACCCACCGTTGGTGTGGAGGGTCGCCCAGCCTTCCCCAAGGGACCACCGCGGATCCGGCTGGTTCACCACGCCGCCGAGAAGCGACTGGTAGAACCGGGACAGCTCAGCAACATCGGCACAGTCCAACACGACACACTGCAGCTTCGCGATCATGCTGGGCAGCATCTCACGATGCCTGATCACGATCTACGGCTGGAGCAGGGGCCAAATGGGGAGGTGAAAGGACGGATCAGATGCGACTGGATCGGCGCGCCGTTTTCGCAGGTGACTGGTGCGGATTGATTGGAATGGCCCATGGAGGCGCTATCGGACCAGTGGTGCGACGAGCGGCGGTCCACGCATCCCGGTCGAGACAAGGACAGCCGCAGAATACTATGACGGCTACATAGAGCTACTTGCCGGGCTGCGTCAGCTTTACGAGGACCAAGCCTGGGCAGACCGGAGGACTCCAGGGGCAGCACCAACCCGACCTGCGGTTCTATTTCCGGATCAGCTCATCCCGAACAGCTTGATCGCGTTGCGCGCGAACGACTGCAGCGTGCCCTTCGAACGGATGTAGTCGCGGAACGCGATCGCGTCCGCGTCCGCACTGTCTTTAGTCGGCAGACACAGAAACGTGAAGAACCGGAGCAGGGCCGAGTGCTCGGTGTCGGTCAGTGTGCCCCACTCGCCACGCAAGCCCCCGCAGGCTTCGGCGAGGCCATTCACGGCGAAGGCCAAGGCCAGGTGCTCGTTGCCTTCATATTCGACGGCGATCCAGCGCTCGAAGTTCGTCTGGGCCTGCGCCGCTTCCGCCGGGGTCGCCTGACGGGCGATCATCTTGGCGATGAGGGCGCCCTGCTCGTCTGCTCGGTTGCTGAACACGTCCGGTCCTTCCTTCTGGCCAGGAGGCTGATCGCCTGGGGACTGCGGTTCGGCCGGTCTGCGGGCGCCGGCGACGGGGCCCAGGCCGCGGGCCAGCCGGTCCCGCAGCCCGTCCAGGGCATCCCGCGCGGCCCAGTTGTGATCGTTCTTCCGGAGGGCGGCCTCGTACCACGCCAGTGCCCGTGGGATGTCGTGCCGGTGGTCTTCGTAAGCCAGGCCGAGGAAGTAGGCTGCCGCGGAACTGCCCAGGTTCGCGGCCTTCTCGTACCAGTACATGGCGCCGTCGACATCGATGTCAGTGACCTCCTTGGGGAGAAGGTTCTCGAGGCGGGCCCGGGCACGGCCCTCCAGAAGCCGGCCCAGCGCGGTCATGGCGTCGGCGTGCCCGGCGTCGGCGGCGGCTCGAAAGAGGGATTCAATGCGCGGGAGGTCAGAAATCTCGGTGTCCCAGGCATTCTCCAACTGGACACCGGCTCGGTAGAGCTCTTCGGGGTCCACGGTGGGTGCGGTGTTTCCGCTCGTTGCGGCCTGGTTAGGGCTGCGGGCGATGATGAACTGGCTGGCACGGTGCCGCACCGACTGTGTGGGCTTCGGCTTGCGATCGCGGATGAGGGCGTTGGAGGCGGCGGCGAACGCGGCATCCAACGGGATGCCGGCGTCGTGGCCGGGGACCCCTGACTCGATGGCATCGATCAGGTAGCGAGTGAAGTAGGTCTGGGGGAGAGCCCCGGCCAGGTCGGGTTCGTACCAGGCAGTCCGGTAGGCCTCGCTGGCCGCAAGGGTGATCACCCCGGAGCAGTGGGTCAGGTCCGTGATGTCGGGTGTGGCCAGGCTGTTGCCCGGGAGCGTCGCCTGTCCGGAGAAGCAACAGTCGAGGATGATCACTTTGGTCGTCGCGCCGGACTCTTCAAGGGCTTCGCGGACATCGGCGAAGCGCAGGCCCGTAGTCTTCTGTGCGGGACCAGTCTCCGGAGACTCGGCCAGGGCGAGGCAGAGCTCATCGCCGTAAAGGCGGCCGTGGCCGACGAAGTAGAACAAGGCCACGTCCTCGGCATCAACGAACCAGCGCATGAGTTCATCAGGAAGGCTCCCACGGCGCTGGGGGCTGCGTACGACCTGCAGGCGATCGGTGGAGGCTCCGGTGGCCGCGGGCCATCCGCACTGCGGCCCGGTCAGCAGTCGCTCCATCCGCTCCAGGCTGTTGCGCGTGGCAGGCCCCACGGCCGGAAGGTAGCGGTAGCCCCATGCGCCGACGAGCACAGCACGCGAGCGTGCATAGTCGTACAGCGGCTCAGGAGCCGTCATCGAGAAGCCGTTCAACGATTCGCAGCGCGTCGTCCACGTTGGTGGCGTCCAACTCGACCTTCTTCTCGCCGACCGTAACGTGGATCCGCAGGCCCGACCGCCGCGAGCGCAAAAAGTCTGGCAGCGTCTTGACCACTGTGGCCAGCACGCTGCTCCCGGCCAGCACGGTCAGCACATCGGACGCACCGAGCTCACCCACCGCCGGCGCCGACGGACGGTAGCTCACCTCGGCACCACCCTGCCCGCGCAGCCACTCGCGCAGACGGGGCAACTCGCCGGGATCCGATGTGGTGAAGTCGATTGCAAGAGCGGCGTCGGCCGGTTCGTACGAAGCCACCGGTCCCCCATTCTGGTACGAGTCTTGATCAGCGTTCTCGTGGGCCGCAGTCACAGGGTCTCAACCGTCTGGCGGACGATCGATCCCCGATCGCTTGATCTTCACGATCGGGGGACCGGCGGAGTGCGGGGCTAGGTGCGGACGAAGTAGAGCGTGAACCGGGTGAGGACCTGCTGGGTGTCGACGTGCCTCCAGCCCACGCGCTCCACGGCCTCGATGACTTCGTCCAGGCCCTTCAGGGCCCGGTCCGGGCGGATCATCCCAGCACGGCTGAGCTCCACCCCGGTGACGAAGTACTGCTCGCCCTGCTCGCGAGCCTCTCTGGCTTCCGCGGCGAACTGGCGCAGGTACCTGCCTTTCATGACCACTTCAAACCCTCCAGTGGAGAAGTTGGTGTCGTCGAAGAACAGTTCCACCACACATGTGGTACCACAGCCGGGGTAGCATGAGCAATATATCAACCAGCAAGGAGAACTGACGGTGAATCAGGACCGCCGGGGCCTGCTGCGCAACGCTGCTGTCGAGGTACTGGCTGATGCAGGCGGGCGCGGTCTGACGCACCGGGCCGTCGACGCAGCCTCAGGGGTGCCGTTGGGCACCACAAAGAACTACTTCCCGACCCGGGATGCCCTGCTGCGCGCAGTGGCCGAGCGGTGCGTGGAGCAGTACCGCGAGATCACGGCGCAAGTGATGGCTGCCAAAGCTGGGCCTACTGACCGCGAGGGGCTGGTGGCCATGCTCCGCGGGCTGCTGGAGAACGTCGCCGGGGCAGGCCGACCGCGCATGCTCGCCTATATGGAGCTCCAGGCCGAGGCAGCCCGCAAAACCTGGCTGTCAGCGATCCTTGACCAGATCGCAACCACCGACTTCACCGGCCTCGAACTGGTCCAGCGGGCCGCTGGACTTCCCGTCACCCCGCAGCGAGCCGCCGTCGTGACCCTCGCCTTGCACGGTGCCATCCTCCATCTGTTGGCGGACAGCCCCAGCACCCTCGCTGCTGGGGGCCTGAAAGACCTCGATCACTTTGTCCGCAGTCTGCTGGATGCGGTGTACCCAGAGGATGCGAACGGTCGGCATGCGATGCAGGCCGAAGCCTGCGGAACGATGTGACCCCTCGTCCCGGGTGGCGTTTGATCAGGTGCTGCTCACCGCCGGGCGTGCGCGTGGCGACTCAGCGCCGGGTGTCTGCGATGGACGGGGTCAGTCCGACACCGCATCAGTCTCCAAGCCTTGGCGGTGCCGATCGTGGTCGAGTTCATCTGCCGGCGCGGACCTACCATCAGGAACCGGTCTTCGTCGAGCTGGCCGGACTCACCCCCGTGGTAGCCGGCTACGACACCGCCTCCGCGCTCGGCTCCCCCGACGGCGGGACCCGGCCGGCGGCCTACGCCCGCCTGTACGCCCGGCCGGAGGGGAGTTCCTGCCGGCGCTCGTCGAGGCGGCGCTCCCCGAGGGGCTCGCGTTCAACCAGTACTGGGCCTACCACGCGATCGGTTCGACCGTGGACGCCGTCGGGCCCGGGAACGTGCGCCTCGATACCGTGCGACTCTGCGTGCGTGCCTGCCCCTGATCCCGCAGGGGTCGGCGTACGGTTCCCGGATTCCGCGTCCGGCTCAGGTCGGCCAGCCGTCGCCCGAATGCCAGTGCCCGACCCACTCCGTGAAGTCCCAGGCCTCGGCGCCGGGCACGGGGATCGCGCCGACGTCGGACACCATCCAGACCTCGCCCCGGTGGGGTCCGGCCGTCACCAACAACCAGAACGAGTGGCCGTCGTGCGAGCCGAGGACCACCGATCCGTGGGTGAAGGCGGCGTGGATGCGTGGATCGTCCGGATCGGCCTCGCCGTCGTCCTCCCACAGCCAGGCGTCGTCCAGCGGGAACGGTTCGCCGGGCAGGCGCGGCCCCAGGTCCGGCCAGCTCGCGGGCAGCCACCCGAGGGGTTGGAGCCCTTCGTCCTCGGCAGGCCCGAGACTGCTGCCGTTGCCGATCTCCGCGACGAAGGTTCGGTAGGGCTCCGGGAGCGCCACTCCGTTCGCGGCCTCCCATGCCATGACGCCGACGTGTCCCAGGGCGGGTTCCCGCCACTCCGGCGGGAACGCGGAGCGCAGGGCGGCGAGGGTGGTCTCATCGGGGCGCTGATCACATGCTCGGGTCGCGACTGGACGGTCTCAGCGGCGACCGACATCCGATCCGGCGCCCCGGTCCGTGACATGGTGGACGGGTGGCACAAGGACCGAGCGGACCGGCTCGCCGATGAAGCGGATCACCGACAGCACCGGTGAATCCTCGACGACCACAACGCTGCCGTATTGCTCCATCGAGCACGGCTCATGCGGCTGGTCGATCCTCAGCAACAGGCCAGTGCCGGGTGTGTGGAAGAAGACCGGGCCGAGCCCTTCGAGATGAAGCCGCAGATGCAGCAGCGACGGCTCATCACCGGCATAGTGGTGCCAAGCCGTGGTCACCCGCAGTAGCCGCCTACCGATCACGTCGGAGGCAAACAGCTCCTGATCGTCGGTCACCGGCCGATGTTCGCATGGCTCTCACTACCGTGGCACCGGGTTGCGCGCGCATCCAGCCTGGATGCCCACCTCTATGCGGCCGGTTTGGCCGTCGGACGGTGAACCTCCAGGACCACCGCCGTTCCGGCCGCCGATCGGTCCTCATGCATAGTGATCACTTGGCCGGGTTGAAGGTGCTGCCACTGCGAGGGATCGAGAGGTGCCAATCGCACCGTGGCTCGCCCACCAGGCTCCATGAAGGGCGTGAACTCCACCCAGAGGCCGGCGATGTTCAGGGCCGGTTCGCCGGTCGCGGTTCGAGTCCCGATGTCCCACATTGGCCGAAGGACGCCAGCACCCGAAAAGGGCGTCTGCCGACGCGCCTCGCCAGCCGGTCGGAGGGTGAGGTCGGCTCGGATGACGCCATTGCGGGCTTCGTAGCAGCGCCAGCGACACCAGGCCGAGCTCGTCTCCAGCCGCATCTGCTCGGCGGCGGTGGCGAGAGTCTCCCAGAAGCTCAGCGGAAGCGGGTGAACGTCACCCAGCTCCTCCAGCAGCCCAAGGGCCACCTCCCACTCATCCTGGGTGAGGTACTCCCAGACGTCGTTCACCGTGATGTCGTTCTCGGTGGCGACCTCTTCGGGAACCAGTAGGGAGGCGGCTTCCAGCAGCTTGGGGACATCCATGCCCTGATTCTGGACCAATGGCGTGCCGCGGACACAGGCCGGCCGCCGGCGAACCGTCCAGGCACGTCGGTGAGCGCGCGCCGGAGGGGCACCCGAGGTAGGGCCGAACTCTCGGAATGGCCCATTACCCGACTCAAGAATCCCCGGACAGTTCCACATGGGCGACGGTCAACCGGGGATGGGCCGAAGCGTCGCTTTTCGGCTCAGGCTACTGGCAGTGGCCCTTGCCCTGGTCGGTGTCGCCACCAGGTCTGCAGCTCGATCACCGCGCCCGCCCCGCGCAGAGGGCCGACCCACTTCGCTGTCACGTCATCACCGACCCCCTCTGCGAGGCGCACTGGCGGCGTCTGCGTCACGATCTGCTTGGCCCGCCAGAGACCGACGCCCACGAGTTCCCGGAGCGCCTTCGCTACTTCCAGGGGCCGCGGGCCCACATCGAGGAGAACGATGTCCTGGGGGATCTCGTCGCAGATCAGCAAGAACTGCTCAGGCACAGTGCTCCTCAGTGCAGATTGGCGGCCGACTGCAGCGATGGCTCGCCTCACTTTTCCGGTGGCGTCCACATCACCCTGACCCGGTCGGCGGCGACGTCGAACCCGAGCAGTGGCTGCGTGCCGCCGCCTTCGGGGAACAGCGGCACCGACTTGCCCAGGCGGCGCCCGATGGCGGTCAGGAACCCGCACAGGACGTCCAGCCGCTCCTGCCCCTGAAGTTCCCGGAGGTCGACGTCGAAGTCGATCTGCTCGTTCCCGAGGAACCGGAAGATCGCGCAGACCTCGGGATCAGGCCGCACACTCAGGCTCGGGCACTCGGCGTCGGCCGGGCGGGACAACACGGCCTCGGCCCGGGGCAGCGGCAGCACCGCCTCGCCCTCGGCGTACTCGAAGGCCCAGCCCTGTTCCTCGATCAGGTCGAGCACGGCCTGCCAGTCCGCCGCCGTCGTCTCCTCAACGAACGCATCGGGCAGGCACCCCCCATCGGTGGGATCGAGCAGCCACGCGACCTGGTCGTCCCACAGCAGATCAGCCATCCCGCCATCCTGCCCGCTGGGTCCTGCCATGCCGACTGAATTTCCTCAAGGCCCCTCAAGACCTGCGGTGATCTCGGCTGCTGCGAGTCGGGCTTCTTCGCGCACCGCCGGGTCGGGGTGATGAAGGAAGGGCTGGATGACGGCCGCGGAGGCAAGGACCAGCATCTTCGCGTCCTACGGGAAGTCCCCCTGGAAGCACTCGCCTGTGGGATATCCGTCGTCGTGCCCCGATGGGACGGCTTCCCCTGCTTCATCGGGCGAGGAGCAGGGCGACTGGCCCATGTCGAGTACCTGTCCCAGCCCCAGGGCAACCCGTACGAGTTCGCCCGGATGAACGACGGACACTTCGCGGAGGTCTGCCGCAGGGTCCTCGACCGCAAGCAGCCGGGCGTCCACGTACGAACACCGGCCGACTCCCGGACACGTTCAGCAATGATCTGCTTCGATGTCGCCGGTCACGACCCCGCGGACATCGTGGCCGCCCTCGAGTTGTTGACCGGACTAGGGCACGTATTCGGTCGTGATCAATCTGCGCGATTCACCTTCGCGACGGGTCCTGATCCGGTAGACCGTTGTGCGTGACGCGAGCGCAATTGACGGATGCAGAATGGGTGTTGATCGAGCCGTACTTGCCGATCGGCGAGTACGGCCCGTACCCGGAGCGGCTGCGGCAGCAGTTCGAGGGCGTGATCTGGCGATTCCGGACGGGCGGGCAGTGGCGGGAGATGCCGAAGGAGTTCGGTGCGTGGTCAACCGTCTCCAATCGGTTCCGGCAGTGGAGGGACGCCGGCGTCTTCGAAGCCCTGCTGGAGGGCGTGATCGCGGAAGCCGCGAAACGAGGCGAGGTGGACTTGTCCCTGGTCAGCGTGGACTCCACCACCGTGCGAGCCCACCACGACGCCGCCGGGATGCACCTCGACCCCGACACCATGGCCGCCCTGGAGAAGGCCGCCGACGAGGCGGAGAAGGCCCGGCAAAAGGGGGAGGCCCGGAGGAACAAGACGGGCAGGACGCCTCAGGTGACCCGAAACGGGAAGAACGGCGACGCATCCGGCGCCGGCGCAAGCTCCGGCTGAAGGCAGCCCTGCTCGGACGTTCCAGAGGCGGACAGACCAGCAAGATCCATTGCGCCGGCGACCGGAAGTGCCGCCCGCTGGCTTTTATCCTGACCGAGGGCCAGGCCGCCGACAGCCCGCAGTTCATCCCCGTGCTGAAGAAGGTACGGGTCCGGGTGCCGGTCGGCCGTCCCCGCACCCGGCCGGACGCGGTAGCCGGGGACAAGGCCTACTCGTCCCGCGGCAACCGCGCCCACCTGCGCAAGCGCCACATCAAGGCGGTCATCCCGGAAAAGAGGGACCAGAGCGCCAACCGGAAGAAGAAAGGCCGCCGGGGCGGCCGGCCCGTCAGCCACGACGCCGAGCTCTACAAGGAGCGCAACACCGTCGAACGCCTGATCAACAAGCTGAAGGCCTGGCGAGGCATCGCCACCCGGTACGACAAGACCCCGGAAAGCTACCTCGCAGGCCTCCACCTCCGTGGCGCGATGATCTGGATCAAGGACCTCACCCGGACCCAGTGATCACAACCGAATACGTGCCCGGCGATTACTTCGGTGAATATGTGTATCGCCAGCCGACGACCACGGCTGAGGTCCTGAACCTGGTGACAGCAGCCCAGGAAGATCCGTACCGCGGCTATGCCTGCGACGGCGACAGCCGATGGACACCCGAGGCTGTTCGGGACTGGTGGCGCGACCGTGGACGGGTCACCGAGTACCTGGAGTCCCTCCTGCCAGGATGGTCGTCCAGCGACAGGTCTGACGAGCGGGAAGCCGCAGAGGGGCTGAGGGACTTTGCCGCCTACATCACTGAAGGGCTCGGAGCGGACCTCCGGAAGTACCTCTTCCGGCTTGAAGAGGGCCACTACCCGAAGAGCCCCGGACCACTGCCTGAGCTCCGATAAACAATGACGGCCACGGGGTGCTCGGTGCTCTCGCACCTGGACCCCGTGGAGTGGGATCAGGTACCTGGCTACCCGGCTGGGCCTCAGACGCCAGGCGGAAAAACCTCGATGATCTCGGCGATGCCAGCGAGAGGTTGGGCCTCGTGCATCGCTATCACGTCACCAGACTTGAGATGCCGCCACTGCTCGGGTTGAAGGGGGGCCAGACGAACGTCGGCCGTCTCTCCGGGACCGAGTTGCGGCGCGAACTCCACCCAGATCCTTGCGATATTCAGATCTCGTTGCCCGTCTGCGGTGCGGTTGCCGATGTCCCACAGCGGCCTGAGTCGCCCATCCCCTGAGAAGGTGCTCTGGCGTCCGCCCTCGTCGGCGCCCAGCAGGGTCAGCGTCGCGCGAACGGTGCCGTGCCTAACTTCCCAAGCCCGCCACTCGCACCAACGGCGGCTGCGGTCGAGCATCATCTGCCGGGCGGCCTCGGCGAGCATCTCCCAGAAACCGGTGGACACGGGATGGACGTCGGCGATCTCGATCAGCACGTCCAGCGCCATCTCCCATTCCTGGAAGGCGATCTCCTCGCGAACGTTCCCGACCGACTGGCCGTTCTCCGCCATGGCGTCCTCAGGCAGCAGTTCGACAGCCCGCCGAAGAAGTGTGAACGCGTCATCCATACGCTGGATTCTCGCCTGGTCCCGGGGCTTTGTCACAGACGACCTGACCCGATCCGGCGGCGCGACACGCCCGGACGCCCCACCGACCTCAAGATCTCTGACCGCTACATTCAGCAACCCGCCCGTCGTCTGGCTCCGCCGGACCCAGCTGAGCTGGTTCGGATAAGCCTGCATCCGCTGCCCGGTCCTCCAGATGGACCCCCGCCAGAAGCCCCGCCTCATCGAGATCATCCAGAACCTCCGCGAACGCATCCGCGAGGCCCGCGCCAACGGCTGGCTCGGCGAGGTTGAGGGACTTCAGGTCAGCTTCGACGCTGCGATGGCCAAGCTCAACAGCCTCAAGAACACTTCCACCGACGGACGCCCTCAACTGGTCGGCCTCGGCATGCCCGTCATCACCGACCCCGCACCCCCGCCAGGAACAGGAGACCCCGGACGGCACCCCGCTCCCGCCGACCGCTGACCGCGTCGAGGACGTCCGCGAGCGGCTCCGCGACTCGGCCGCCGCCCGCGACGTCCTCGACCTCGACGGCTTCCACCCTCATGCCCAGGAGGTCGCTACGAGTGCGAGGCCGAGCATTTCGTTGCTTTCACTGACAGTGCCGCAGCCGCCATCTGCTATTGCTTCCTTGCCGACTGATCAGCGGGTACAAACTCGTTCCCTTCGTCGGGCAGGGCAGACAAGGGGGCGGGGCCGGTAGCCAGGGTGGTGCGGCGGGCGAGATCGGGCAGGACGGTGGCCAGGCCGACCAGCGCCAAGACAGCCCCGAGCCAGAGCGGAGCGCGCAGCCCCCAGATGTCGATCACCACGGCGCCGATGGAGGAGCCGAGGATGATGCCGAGTGTGATGAAGGAGGAGTGCACGGTGTTGACCAGGGGGCCTGCGTTGCCGGTGCGCTGGACGCGGGTCACCATGGCCGGGTTCATGGTGACGCCAACCAGGCCGATGCCCATCATGCAGATGATGGCCGGGGCGGGTACGTCGGCGAGGAGGGCGAAGCCGGTCAGGAACAGCGTGTTGAGGATGAGGCCGACGGCAAGGACCGGGACGGTGTGCCCGTCGGCGAAGCGGCCGACGACGTTGTTGCCTATGACGGTGGCGGCGCCGTAGGCGACGAGAAGCAGAGGGACGGTGCCGGTGGAAAAGCCGGTGACGTCGGTGAGGATGGGGTTGAAGTAGCTGAAGGCGGAGAAGGTGGCGCCGATGATCAGTGTGCTGCTGGACAGCACCAGCCACATCTTGGGTTTCCTGAAGACATCGACCTCCTGGCGCAAGCCGCCGCTGCTCTCCGCGCGTTCGATGCGGGGCACACCGAACAGTGTGGTCCCGGCCGCGACCACGGTGATCAGGGTGATGGTCCAGAACGCGGCGCGCCAGCCGAAACGCTCGCCGACCAGCGTGGAGATGGGCAGGCCGAGCAGGGTGCCGAGCATGAGGCCGTTCATCACGACGGCGATCGCGCGGCCCCGGATCTCGGGGCGGGTGATCTGGGCGCACATCGAGATGCCCACGCCGAAGAACGCCTGGGAGGCGATGCCGGTGATGATCCGCGCGGCCATCATCGTGTCGTAGCCGGTCGCGGTGGCGGCCAGTACGTTGCCGGCGAGGAAGATGACGAACAGCACCATCAGTGCCGTACGCGGGGGGAACTTCATCAGGGCCACGGTCAGGAACGGGCCGCCAGCGGCCATGGCCACCGCGAAGGCGGTGATGAGGTAGCCGATCTGAGGGATGGTCGCGTCCAGTCCTTCGGCCATCTGCGGCATCAGCCCGGCGACCACGAACTCACTGGTCACCATGGCGAAGATGCCGAGTGCCAGGACGTATACGGCACGAGGCACGGGTCGATCTCCTTCGAGGTCAGTTATGTATTGAACGGTCCAAAATTTAGGCAGGCGTGGACGCGGCCCCCGGTGGCGTGCGCCGTCAGCTGGTGAGTGCGTCCATGGTGATTTCGGCGATCGACTCCAGTGCGGCCCGGTCGGCACCGCCCTGGCTGGAGATGCGCATGCCGCCGATCGCCGCGTTGACGAAGCGGGCAAGCGCTCCGGCGTCGTGGGGAGAGGCGATGCTGCCTTCCCGCTGTCCCTCCTGGAGCACCGCGCGCAGTGCCGTCAGCCGGCGCCGTGTGTCGCGGTCCAGCATTTCCGCTGCTCGCGGGTCCCGGGCGACCAGCTCGACCGTGGTGTTCACGGTCAGGCAGCCGAGGCCACGTCCGCCCGTCCGATGTCCCGTCTCCGTCTCGCCGTCGACGACCATGGCGAACAGGGTGCGCAGCCGGTCGGCGGCGCTGTGTCGGGTGTCCTCCAGGACGGCCAGCTGGGCGGTCGTCATGGAGTCGATGTAGCGGGCCAGTACGCGCTCGAAGAGGTCGTGCTTGCTCTTGAAAGTGTTGTAAACGCTGCTGCGTCCCAGTCCTGTGGCGTCGCACAAGTCCTGTGTGGAGGTGGCCTCGTAGCCCTTCTCCCAGAACGTGCGCATCGCCGCATCCAGGGCACCTTCCTCGTCGAACGTCCTCGGTCGGGCCATGGCGCGACCTTAGCCGTTTTGGACCGTCCGTTGCAATACTCTTTTGGAGGCCCACTCCTACCGCGACCTTGAAGCCTTTCCGGCGTGGTCGGTGCCAGAGGAGCGGCCATCAGCCCAAGGCTGTCCGTGACAACCAACACCGACTGCCGCGTACCACCAAACGCAACAGCTCGTAGTCCGGAAAAGAACGCGACGAGTGGTGGGCCCCGCCCCCCCCAACCGCCGGGGCCGGCGGCCACCCGGGGGGGAGGCGGA
>NZ_JBSHBN010000041.1:0-23191 GCF_053612025.1 Kitasatospora sp. NPDC054768 | reverse complement strand
GGGCGTTGCGCGCCCGGGACTCCCCCCGCGGGCGGGCGGGCCCCACCACGGGTGGGTCAGCTGCTGGTCGTCAGCAGTCGGTTGGCCAGGGCGTCGGCGAGGCGGTAGGCCTCGTCGGCCGAGAGGGTGCGACAGATGGCGTCCGCCAGCTCCTCCACGTTGTGCCAGTCGACGTCGCCGAGTTCCGTCTGCGGGGCGGCCGACGACTGCTCGTCCACCGGGGCCACGGCCCGCTGCTCCGGCATCGGGAGCGGCTCGGAATTTTCCGCGGAAAATCGCTCGGTGCTCCGGACGGGCTCGGCGCTCGCGACCGGGTTACGGGGCGCGGGCTCCGGCCGGGGGGCGACGGGGGTCGGCGCCTTCACGGTGGCCGGTGCCGCCTCCGCGGCCGGCTGGGCCGCGGGCGTGGAGGCGGGTGCGGAGGCAGCCACCGCAGCGGGCTGCGGTGCGGGAGCCTCTGCCGGTGCCTTGGCGGCGGCCTTGGCTTCCAGCTTCGCGGCGCGCCTGGCGGCCACCGCGTCGGCGTCGGCCTGGAGCAGCTGCTCCAGCTCCGCGGTCTGCCCGGCCAGGGACATCGCCTCGATGCCCTTCACCGAACCGAGCCGGCGGGCGACGTTGATGGAGACGCCCTCCTCGCCGCGCGCCTTGGCCCGCACCTGGCGCTGCAGCTCGGGGTGGAGCTTCAGCAGGTTCTTGCGGTGCGAGATCCAGCTCTGGGACCAGCCCTCGGCCTCGGCCGCTTCCTTGGCGGTCGGGTACTGCGCCACGATGAGCAGGACCGCGTTGGCCTCCTCGATCGGGTCGAAGTCCTTGCGCGCCATGTTCTCGTCGAGCGCGGCCCGCAGCAGGGTCGCCTTGGACTCCGCCACCGAGTCGTCCACGACGACGAGCAGCTGCTCGCGCCCGTACAGCTCCGCGGCCGCCCGTCGGCGGTTGCCGTTGACGATGACGACGTCCTGCGGACCCGCGCCCAGCGTCTGCCGGTCCTCCGGCCACAGCCTCAGGTAGGCGGCCGGGGTGACGGCGAGGCAGCTCTGCAGCTGGCGGTCCTTGATGCTCGCCAGGTCGGAGAGGTCGCCCAGCTCGTCACGGGGGTTGCGCGGGTTGGGAAGGCAGCCCGCCGTGGGGATCCACTTGGCCACTGGGGCGTCGTTGGCTGCGTCCACACCCGGGGCGTTGACGACCGGGTCGCCGGCCATCGACGCGAAGGAGACGCGACGGCCTGCCATCAGCGGCCCCCGTAACCCAGCTCGAGGGACAGGCGGAAGAAGTCCTCGCGGGCCCGGTAGGCGGTACCGCTCTCCTTGTACTGGGTGACGACCGTTCCCTCGGCCACCGCCCGCGAGTGGATCTTGTACCGGCGCAGGACGGTCTTGGCGCGCGGCCACCCCTTCGCGCTGATGTACGCCTCGGTGTCCTCGAGGTCGGCGCGGCCGTCCCGGGGGTCCCAGTTGTTGACGACGACCCGGAAGGGGATGTCCATCGGCTCGATGACCTGCTGGATGGTCCGGGCCGTCGGGTCGAAGCACAGCGGTTCGGTGATCATCGGGACCAGGACGTCGTCCGCGATCTCCAGGGCCCTGCGCAGGATCTCCTCGTCCGCCAGGGTGCCCGGCGTGTCGATGAAGATGTGCTGGTACTCGTCCTTCTCACCGAGGACGTCGAAGGTGCACGCCGCGAGGTTGACCGTGGTGGTGGTCTTGCCCACGCCGCCCTTCTGGTTGGCGATGACGTGGATCTTCGCGCCGGTGTTCTTCAGGTGGATCAGCTGCTCGGCGTGGTCGTGTGCCGCCATGAAGTCGAAGGGCAGGTTGTCTCCCACCCGCTCGGCCCAGACGACGGCGGACCCCTGGGGGTCGGTGGACACGACAAGCACGGATGGCTTCATGATGTTCCGTTCTCTCCGTGGGCTTCCCGGGCCGACTGCCCGGTACTGCGGATGCCCGCCGCTCAAAGCCATGGTTGGCGGACGGAGAACAGCATTCCAGATGATCAGCCCGGAGCCCGACACGACCCGCGTGTCATGGAGCACAAAAGGGTTGGATCGCGGTGGCCGGACTCCCGGAGAACCGCTCTGCTTTCCTGATCCGGCATCCAATCCCCAGGGCTTCCACCTGCGGTGATGCCTATTTGACGGAGGGGGGAATTCATGAGCACTGGTCATTCGCATGGGCGGGCGCGTCGTGCGCGTGCCGGCTTTCACGACGCAGGCCGACTGTCGCGGCACGGTGAGTCCCGCCCGGAGCCGGCCACCGGGTGACGGCCGGCTCCGGGCCCGAGCTGGGCAGGGTGAACCTCGGTGGTGCTCGCATGTGCTCCCGGCGCGCTGCCCGTCGACGAGCGGGCGGTCAATGGGCTCCGGATCTGTGACGGGCATTCCCGACCGGGCGGATGCGGACATTGGGCTCGGGACGGCCTTGTCGGGCTCAACTTGGACGTGCAGCCAGCCGACCGCGCCACCTCGGAGCAGAATGGGACGCGAGACGGCGATCCCGTGATCCTGCTGCTCGAAGTGCTCCCCCGTGTGGGTGACGTGGTGGAGCGATGTGCCAAGGGTCGGCCAACCGAGGAAGTAGCCCTGCTCGGTTGAGAGAACGGAGCGCCTGGACGACCCCCGCATGGACGGGGCTGCGGACTCGAACTGAATTGATTGGCGTACTCTGAGCCGAATCACAGCAGGTCAGAAAGTGTAGGCCCCGCAAGCGCGGGGATGGCTCCTCAGGACGGCCGGGGCGGTGCTGCCCCGAGTCGTAGGCCCCGCAAGCGCGGGGATGCTCCTTGAGCACTGGCGGCCGGCCGGGCTCGGCTCACACTGGTATCCGCCCCGCTTGGCAGGCCGGATCTGTCCGACCTCTGACACCGTCGTCCGGGCCAGCTGAACAGCCATGAGGCAGGCGTCCCCGCCCTCAGGGCTCCGATGCGTTCCGTCACGGCAGAGCCAGCGAGGTTCAGGGGAGCCTGTGGGATGTCGCACACCTCGACCGCACCGGCTTCACCCGGCTCCTGTGCGAAGCCGCTGTGGGTGCTGGCGGCTGGTCAGCGGGCGACGACGACCGTGATTGGCGTGTCGTCGCAGCCGGCCGCGATCTCGTGGAGCGCGTTCAGCTCGATGGGATCGACGGCGAGTCGCCAGCGGGTCTTCACGGCCACTCCGAGGCCCCGGACCTCGTCCTGCTGCTCACCGTGAACTGGAGCGTCGTCGGCAGCTGGTCGTACGGCTGGACAACGAGCGCCTGATCGGCGGCGAGGGCTCGCAGGGAATCGCACCGTCGGGGTCAGCAGACCTTCCGGTAGGGCACTTCGGGGAGGTACGTGTCCCAGTCGGTTTGCGGCAGTCCGCCTCCGGCCCGTTCGCAGATGTCGGCGGCTTCCCGGTCCGGGGCCATCATGACCTCGTGCCCTGGTGCGTGCTCGGTCGCCATGCGCAGGGTGCGGTCGTCGGGGCTGAAGGCCAGGGAGAGGGGGGCGCCTCCTGGTGTGGGGAGGGCGGGGCCGAGTGGTTGGTGGGATGCGAGGTCCCACATCCGCAGTGTGCCGTCGGTGCCCGCGGCGGCCAGGGTGCGGCCGTCGTGGGAGAAGGCGAGTGCGGAGATGGGGTCGAACACCCCTGTGGCGTTGGGTCTGAAGGTGCCGGGCAGTACGCCCAGGTTCCGCTCGGCATTGCCGTCCCAGAGTGTGACGCGGCCGGCTTCGTCGCCGGTGGCCAGGTACCGGCTGTCCGGGCTGAAGGCCACGGCGTGGGTCGTGTTCTGGGTGAGCGCACGGGGGTTCACCTGGCCCGATGGCAGGTCGGCGAGTTGGTTGTGCGAGGTGACGAGGAGTTGTCCGTCCGGCCGGACGGAGAGTTGTTCCCCGCCGATGCCGGAGATCACCCGTGTTCTGGCCCTCTGGGACAGGTCCCAGACTTCCACGGCCTCCTCCTGCGGCATCCGTGACACCAGGAGCGATCGTCCGTCCGGTGTGAAGGCGATCGCGTTGACAGTGGACACGGTGAGCCTCTCACCGGCCACGAGGTCCAGGGTCGCGGTGACGCTGGCGGTGGGGACGTCCCAGATGGACACCCTGGGGGGTGCGTCCCACTGCAAGCGGTCGAAGACGCTGAAGGCGAAGGCTCCCCCGTCGGGGCGAAAGGCCGTGAGGACGGTGCAGGGCATGGAGCTCCGGCGCTGCGAGGTGCAGGACGTGGCGGGGAGGTCGACGACGTTTCCTGGCCCGCGGAGATCGCGCAGTTGGAAGCGGTACATGTCCCCGCCCTCGGGCGACGCCAGCGTGGCGAGTGTGCTGCCGTCGGGGCTGAACACGGCAGCCGCGATCGGTCGGCTCGTCCAGGCCGGAGCGAGGACACTCGTGAGGTCGATGGTGCGGACCACCGCTCCGGTCGGGCCCTCCAGGTAGCGGATCCTGCGTGCGGCCCGATCCAGCCTGAACTGGCTGGCGTCGGTGTTGGCGAGCGGATGCCGCAGGAACGGGACCGATGGGGTGTCAAGGCGCCACAACAGCACCTCCTTGCCGTCCGACGCCACCATGAGCGTTCCGTCCGCGCTGAACGCCGCCTCCCTGATGTCGGCGTGTTCGATCCGCGGGAGCTCCGTTCCCGAGGCGATGTCCCAGATCCGGACTCCGCCGCTGTCGACGACTGCCAGCCGGCGGCCGTCCTGCGCGAACCCGACGGCCTGGTTGAGGCACTGCTGCGCGGTGACGTCGGGGGCCCAGGGGGTGGGGACCTGGCGCTGTTCGGGCACATTCCACACCTGGACGGGCTCGCCCGGAACGCACAGCGCCATCAGGCGGTCGTCGGGGCTGAGCGACGCATCGGGGTACGGGTAGTGCTGCATGCGGTCCTCCACCCACATCCGCCGCTGCCTGGCTTCAGGTACGCCGTGTAGCTCGTCGGGGCCGACCGGCCTGCGCTCACCGCCCCTGGTGCGTCGTTCGAGCAGCAACCGGCCGTCGCGGACATCCCGGACCTGGACCACGTCGTCCTCGCCCGCGACAGCGTAGAGGAGCAGGGTCCGTCCGCTCGGGCTGAGCCGGGCCGCGGTCGGGTCCAGGCCGGGACCGGAGGAATGGCGTGACACCGGGGTCGCGCCCGTACTCTCCTCGGGCAGGTTCCACACGTTCACATGGTCGTGCTCGAACACGGCGAGGGTCCGGGCGTCGGCGCTCATGTCGTCCACGTCGTCCGCTTCGGCCCCCAATCCGGGCAGCGAAGCCACCCGGCGGTGCGTGTCGACGTCCCACTTCACCACCTCGTCGCGGCCGACACCGACGAAGGTGCGGCCGTCGCCGCTGAGGAAGTGGGTCTGCGGGACGGACTTGCCGGAGGGCGGGTCGGTGAAGACGTCCTGATCCGGCTGGACGGCGGCGCCGAGCAGTGCGGACCGTGACTCGGGAAGATCGGCGGCCTTCCACGCGGCAAGGCTCAGCCGCATTGCCGTGAGGGGGTCGGAGGTGCGCATGCCGTCCGCCACCGCGGCGGCCCGGCGGGCGGCGGCCTCCGTGCGACGCCGTTCGCCGGTCCGATTCTGCTGCCACGCGATCACCCCGGTCAGCAGGACGAGGACGACCAGGGCGGACAGCGTGCCAAGGAGGGTGCGCAGCCGTCGGGCTGAACGTGCCGTGCTTCGCTGTTCTCGGCTTCGGGCGGCGAGAGCGGCCCTGACGAACTCGAACTCCAGCGGGGTGAGGTCGTCGCGGTGCCCGCCGGTCGCGAAGGCCGCTTCGGCCGCTGCCAGGAGGGTGCCCCGGTAGAGCGCTCCGGGGTCGCGGCCCAAGTCCTCCCAGGCCTTGGCGGCCTCGGTGAGGCGCCGGTGCTGGCGCAGCCTGTCGCGGGCGTCGTCGACCCACGCGTTCAGCCGCGGCCAGCAGCTGATCAGTGCCTCGTGGGCGAGGTGGACGGTGTCGCCGTCCAGGGTGATCAACCGGGCGCGGGCCAGGCCTTCGAGCACCCCCGCGGTGCCGGTGTCGCCGGTGCCGAGGGATTCGAGTTCGGTGCGGTCGGCGGGACGGCTCGTGTCCTGAGCGCCGTCGCCCGGGGTGACCAGTCGCAGCAGGATGCGCCGGGCAGTGGTGGCCTGTTCCGGTGTCAGGCCGCCGTAGGCTCGCTCCGCGGTGCGGGCGATGGCGCCGCGTACCCCGCCGGCGGCTTCGTAGGCGGCTTCCGTCAGTGTCCTGCCCTTGCGGCGGCGCCAGGTCTCCAGCAGGGCGTGCGACAGCAGCGGGAGTCCGCCCGGTTCGCCGTCGACCTCCTCGATGATCCTTGAGGTGAGGGCGCGTTCGACGATCAGGCCCGCGCCGGCGGCCGGCTTGACGATGGCCTCTCGCAGCTCGGCCGGGCCCATCGGCCCGACCAGCAGCGTGGCCTCCCGCAGGGCGACGGCCAGGCCGTGGTGGTCCGCGCAGCGGCCGAAGAAGTCCGCCCGTACTGCCAGGACCACCCGTAATCGGCTGTCCGGATCACACGCTGCCAGCAGCAGGTCGAGGAAGGCCGCGCGTTCCGCCGGTTCGGTGCACAGCGTGAACGCCTCCTCGAACTGGTCCACCACCAGCACCGTGTCGCCCGCGTCGTTCGCGGGCGCCATCAGCGCGGCATGGTCGGAGGCGGGCCGCAGGCCCGGAGTGAGGACCCGGATGGCGGCCGGACCTGTGCCCGTCGCGCCCCGATCCCGGAGCACCGGAATCAGTCCGGCGCGCAGCAGGGAGGACTTGCCGCTGCCCGAGGCACCCACGACGGCGACCAGGCGACGGGAGTCCACCAGGGCCAGCAGGTCGGCGACGAGCCGGTCCCTGCCGAAGAACCGCTCCCGGTCACCGGGTTCGAAGCGGGCCAGGCCCCGGTACGGAGCATCGGCGTCGTCACCGCCCTCGGCGGCCGCGTCCCGCACCGCGGCGTGCCAACGCCGCTCCCACTCCACGGGGTCCCCGCCACAGGCATCCACGTAGGCCAACGCCACCAGCAGCGACGGGAGCTGCTGCCCCCCGGCAGCCCGCGACAGCGTCGCGACCGAATACCGGGTACGGCCGGCCATAACCCGGTAGGTGACGTCCCCTGCATCCCGGCGTAGCTCGCGCAGCTCCGACGCGAAGCGCTGGACCGGCCCGGCAACGGGATCCAGCGGACTCTCCTGACGGCCCATCCCGTGTCCTCCCCCACTCGGCGACACCACCGGACCGGCGTCAACCTACGGGCCGGGGAAACCCACCGCAACGGCTTCTCATCAGCCTGTCTCGTTCCAGCGGTCCTTCCGACCTGCGGAGCGGCATTTTGTTTCGTTCGGCAAGGAGGGCTGCGCAACAACCGGTCGGCTGTGAAAACTCGAACCGTGCCGGGGCCAAAGCACAGCAACGGCCGGCCCTGGCACCGGCACGACCGTGCCCCGGGGACGCCACCGCTCGTGTGCGGGCCGCGTTCACCGCACCCGTGAAGGGCAACGGCAACCGAGAACCACAGCTCTCGGGCCGCCGTTCAGTCCCTTCCGTTCCCACGCCGAAAGGAGACAGCATGGCGATCGTCAAGATCCGTACCGCCTTGGTCGCACTCGCGTCGAGCGCCGCGCTCATCAGCGGCGCCGTCGTCCTCGCCGATCCGGCCGCCGCCGCGTCGCAGCAGCTCGGCTCGCCGGTCAGGACCGTTGGCAGCCCTTACCACTGGCACGACCTCATCCAGGCCACCGGCGAGTGGGCGGAGATGGACGTGTACTGGGGGGCCGACGGACACGAGTACGTCGACTCGTACCTCGTCACCAGCCACCAGGGCCAGAACCTGTGGGTCCTGACGTGGAACGGCAGCGGGTGGGACTGGTTCGGTACTCCCGCTACGAAGGAGGTGGCGGGTGGTTGGTGGCTGGCTGGCGACTTCGGGCGCTCCGACGCTGGCACGACCATCAAGCTCGCCATCTATGACTGGGACACCGGGCGCTACATCTACACCAACGCGCACTGAGATCACACACTGCGGCCGACGGCGTCGCGCTGACCGGTGCACATGCGGCAGGCAGTGCTGAGCCTGCCAGGCAACGTCAATCACCTCTCTCTTCAGGGAAGGAAATCCGCATGAAGCGTACGAATCGTCTGGCCAGGGCCCTGGTCGGTGTCGCGGTGGCCGCGACGGCGCTGGGCGGGCTCGCCGCTCCGACCGCATCCGCCGCCACGCCCCGGGTCACCGCCGGCTGCTACGGGTCCTCCTGCAACGGGCAGGACCCGGTGGACATGGGCTGCAGCCCGGACGCCTACACGGTGGAATCGGTGGATTCGGCGAAGGGCACGATCGAACTCCGCTACAGCCCTTCGTGCAAGGCGAACTGGGCCCGGATCTCCGGCGCCTCGAACGGGCAGGAGTTCTACGTGTACAACGAAAGCCTAGTCGTGTGGTGGCACGCGATCGGCTCCACCGGCTACGGCGACATGGTCGATGGCTCGGGCAAGGCGCGTGCCTGCATCTCTAGCGGCGCCTGCACAAACTGGCACTGAGGCTCCTTCGCCCGTTCGGGCATCCGGGGAGCTGCGGTGGTAGCGCAGCTCCCCGTCCTCGGCGGGGTCGGCAGCTGACGCCCGGATGGGTATGGCCCACGGTCAGCACCCCACCCGCGGTCCTGCCATCCCGTGCCTCGCCGGGCGCACGCCGACACACGCAACATCTGCCGATCCCCTTCTTACAGGGAAGGAAATCCGAGTGAAGCGTACGAATCGTACGGTCAGGGTCCTCGTCGGTCTCGCGGTGGCCGCGACGGCGCTGGGCGGGCTCGCCGCTCCGACCGCATCCGCCGCCACGCCCCGGGTCACCGCCGGCTGCTACGGGTCCTCCTGCAACGGGCAGGACCCGGTGGACATGGGCTGCAGCCCGGACGCCTACACGGTGGAATCGGTGGATTCGGCGAAGGGCACGATCGAACTCCGCTACAGCCCTTCGTGCAAGGCGAACTGGGCCCGAATCTCCGGCACCTCGATCGGGCAGAACTTCTGGGTGCAGAACACGAACCAGAACATCCACGGGTGGATCGCGACCGGCTCCACCAGCTTCGGCAACATGGTCAACGGTTCGGTCCAAGCGCGAGCCTGCATCGATAACTGGGACCAGCCCATCTGCACCGGCTGGCACTGAGGCCCCTCTGCCCGTTCGGGGATCCGGGGAGCTGCCGCGGTAGCGCGGATCCCTTCCTTCGGTAGGGCCTGCAGTTGATGCATCGGCGGAGCCCGAAACCCGCAGTGCGGGCATTCGCATGGCTCCGACCCTTCCGCCGGGATGGTCCGAAGCGGGGTCGGCGCGACCACCCAGGTGGGGCGTGACTGACGGTCACGCCCCACCTGTGCCCCTGCCATTCCCACTTCCCGGCCAAGCGCACTCCGAAATCAGTCCGGGCGAATTCTCGCCGATGAAATGAACCGCCACACGGAGATCAAACCTGAGGGAGAGAAATGAAGGGCAACTTCAAGGCAGCCGCAGCATCGCTGATCGCCAGCGGAGTGCTGCTGATGGCATTGCCTGCAACGGCAACCGCGGCCGAGGTCCCCTCGCGCCTCGGAACGGATCAGGCGGCCGCCGGATACAACGGCGCCTGCGGCAGCGGATACCGGGTCATCGACAGTCTGCGGCTGGAGTCGGGCGCCAACATCTTCCTGACCTATTCGGACAACGGGTACAACTGCGTCGTGACGGTGGCCGAATACCCCGGGGCCGCCCGATCCATGGACGCCTGGATTCAGCGGACCGGCGACTACGCCTCCCGTCAATCCGACAGCGGTAACTACACCGCTTACGCCGGCCCGGTCTTCGTCTACGCCAAGGGAAGCTGCGTGGACTGGGGCGGCTCGTACCTCTACGGAAAGTACTGGCAGAACAACGGGCACTGCGATTGATCCCGCCGTCGCGGCGTCCTCCGATCCCCCGCATTCCCGGGAATTCCGACCCAGATCATCAACCCCACCCACTCGGTCAGTCACACAGGGAGTCCAAGTGAGGACAATCCAGTCGTTCCGCCTTCGCGCAGGAATCGCCCTTTCGTCGGCGCTCGTGGGCCTCTTCGCTTTTCCGCAAGCGGCCGCAGCAACTCCGGTGAACGGGACCTACAACGGATCGTGCGGCGCCGGATACAGCGAGGTCGATTCGCTCGACATCAGCGGATACGGGCGCACCTTTCTGACCTGGAACAAATCCAACGGCTACAACTGCGTCGTCACACAGAAGTACGGAGCGAACGACGGACCCGTCGAGCTCTACTACATGACGGCCTGGATCCAGCGGACCGCAGACGGCTTCGAGGAGGAGGACAAGAACCTCTACCACCACTACGCGGGTCCGGTGTACGCGAACGGGCGGGCCACCTGCATCAACTGGGGCGGCTACGTGGACGACGCACCCACCGGGGCGTACCAGTACAGGTCGCACTGCGGGTAGCGAGGAGAAGGAGGAACGATCATGATCGTCGAAGCACTCCATTGCGGTGGGGTCGGCCCTCGCGACGGTCCCGGACGGCTCCGGGGCCTCAGAAGTTCCGTTCCCGCCGTCATCGCGGGAGCCATGACGATGGGACTGCTCGCCCTTGCCACTCCCGCCGCCCACGCTGACGCGTCCGGACTCTGCGGGAACGGATACAAGCTCATCGACTCCGCGCCGATCGGGAACCTCGGAGCGGCCTACCTGACCTGGAGCGCGGAGTCGGGCCGGAACTGCCTGGTCGTCGTGCGCAGCCATCCGGGCGCCGCCCTCTCGATGAATGCCTGGATCGGGCGGGACGACGGCATCCAGGACATCGACTCCGGCTACTACACCTCGTACGCCGGCCCCGTCTCCGTGGACGGCCGCGGCACCTGCATCGACTGGGGCGGTGTGATCCACGACCAGGAAGTCAGCCGCTGGCACACCCACTGCGGATAGCCCTGCCGCTCGGGAGGGGTGCCCAGTCCGACGGCCTCTTCACCTGACGAGAAAGGAGGACACCCGATGACCGACACGCTCGGAAGGATCGGCACGCTGGCCGGCGCGCCCACCGTGGGGCTTGCCCCCGTGACCCTGGCGCCCGGGACGGCCACCGCAACCACCAGCGCCCACAGCGGAGTCTGAGGCGCCGGCTGCACCGTCGTCGAACACATTACGATGACCAGCGACGGTACGTACCTGGAGGACGCCTTCCTCACCTACAACTCCTCCAACCGGCTACAACTGCTCGATCATGCAGATCGCGCCGGGATCGGGAACCACCTGTGCGATAGCCGAGCTCCGGCTCACCGACGGAGGAGGAGGGTGGGACGCCGGCTGCTTCTCCTCGTACGCGGGGCCGGTCTGCCTCTACGCGAAGAACTTGTGCATCCACTGGAGCGGCGGCATCGGGGGAGCAGCGACAAGATGATGCTCGCAGGTCATTTCAGAGCCGACTCCTACTGCAGGTGACAGTCCGAGGACCCGGCTCCCCGGTGCCCGGGGTGAAGTGCACACCAGGGGCACTGCGCGGGCGGAACGTCGATCGGCAGAAGAGACCGGGAGGCCGGCACCGTCATGGGTGCCGGGCCTCCCGGTCGCCGGCCGGTGACATGTCGGGTCCGACCACAAGCTGGTCGACGTGCCGTACCTCTCAGTCCCGCCAGCGGGGAGCCTCGTCGTCCGGGGTGTCAGGGCCGGCGAAGTGGAAGGGCACCGACAGGTGCCCGGCCAGGGCCCGGCCCGCACGTGAGGCGGCCGCGGCGCACGCGAGCTGTCCGCCGCCGGCACCCTCCCCGCCGTCCAGGTAGCGCCTTGCCGTGGTGGAGTGGATGGTGGCCAACGGATGCTCCTGCGCGGGGTCCTCGGTGATCGCCAGCAGGACCGTGAACCAGTCGTGGACGGTGTCGCCGTCCCAGACTGCCTCGATCGCCACGACGCGGCCGGGGCAGCCGGCGGCACGAAGCGCCAGGGACTCCAGGTCGAGGGGGCTGTCGGGGCTCCGGGCGATCCGGTCGCCGTGGTGGGTGTAGCGGTCGTTGACGATGTCCTGGGCGATGCCGATGCCGATGCCGGAGGGGACACGGCCGACATCGAGGACGGTCCGCAGCGCGCGGAAGAGGGAGTCCTGGAGGACGTACCCGTCGATCTCGTCACGGATCCCCGCAGGCAGGCTCTCCCACCATGCGGCCCGCGCCGCCTCGTCCATCTCCACCGGTGCCTCCCCCGTTCCGCTGCGGCCCTTTCCCAGCAGGGTGGTGCGCCACGCTATCCGAGGCGGTACGAACGAGCGCACGATTTTTCCTGTCCCACCCCCGACGCGGGCGCGGCAGCGAGGACGTCCTCGCCTGCGCCCCGGGCCTGTGGGAGAACGAGGCCCGCCCGGCCGGGATCGCCGTCCGGCTCTGCACCGAGTGCGTCGCCGTGCCTTGGGAGGATCACGATCGGCGGGAGGGGAGCTCCCGCCGCGACAGCGTCAGCTTTCGGCGTCCTCGGTCGATGTCGGTGACGACGACCAGGACTTCGTCGCCGACTCCTACGACCTCCTGCGGTGTCCGTACGGGTGCCCGTGCGAGGTCCTTGAGGTGGATCAGCCCCTCGACCCCGTCGGCCACCTGGACGAAAGCGCCGAACGGAACCAGCCCGGTGACCCTTCCGCGGAGTCTCCGGCCCGCCACGACGCCGTCGGCGAAGTCCTGGAAAGGGTCCGGCCGTGTAGCCCGCAAGGACAGCCTGGCCTCCCCGTTCGTGGTGTCGAACTGGAGGAATTCGCACGAGACGCGCTCACCGACCCGGACGATGTCCGAGGCCGTTTCGAAGCGACACCAGGACAGTTCGGGGAACGTGATGAACCCGACCCCCGGGAAGACCGGATGGGCGGGCCCGTCGTCCAGCGCCACGAACACGCCGAACGACTCGATCGACGCGACCGTTCCGGCCAGGATCTCGCCGGGGGCGAGCAGCTTCAGAAAGGCCCACAGCTCCGGGTTCCCGGTGGCTGCCATCGACAGCCGTACCCGACCCTCGGGCCGGTCGACCGCGATGACCTCAGCGGTGATCCGCCGACCGACCTCCACGCCCTCGGTCCGAGGCCGCCCCCAGGGCAGGTCCAACGAGCCGACGAACCCCAGCGGTCTCGCCGGGAACCCGTCCAATGTCACCGCGACGCCGGAACGGGTGGTCTCCGATACGACCCCAGCGCACAGGTCGCCGACGCGGATCGCTGACAGAAAGCTCCGTACGGCGCGGTCCTCCGGTGCTTCGTGCATACTGGCAAGTCTTTCACGGAGGGAGGGGTGGGCCACCAGGAGGCGGGCGTCGGATCCGGCTCGGGCGGGGCCGAGCCGGTCCGTCTGCAGTTCGCTGGGCTCCCCCGCTCTTCTCCACCCCGCAGCGCGCCGCCGCCTACGCGCCGACCGGCTCCGACCACACGAAGGACGTCCTCGCCGCATGCCGTTCACGTCCGTTCGTCCGCCGAGCACTACCCGGCCGCATGTACGGGCTTGGCATGAGACAGCGAGGTTGTTGGCGCCGGCTGCCGCGGATGAACGCGGTTGCGACCTCCGGGGACAGCGGCCTCCACTGCTGCCTGCGCACCATGCGGAGCCCTGGCACGGCTGACAGCGAAGCCCGGAATGACCCGTCGTCCTGACCACGGCCCGGGTCGGCCCTGCCCACGAGTCCCGGTCCTGACTCGGACTTCCGTGTCGCCGTTACGGGGAGTCAGATCCTTGGCGCCATGCGATGGCGGTTCGGATGGGCACGAAGCCGAGGCGAGGTGAGCTCCAGGGCCCGGTTGTCGAGTCCGGCGCTCATGTGGTCGAGCCAGCGTTCGTACCAGTCGAGGAAGTCGGTGGCGGAGGAGACGTTGGGACCCCAGTAGCCGTCACTGTTGCCGATGAGGACACGGCCCACGAGAGGACCGGTCACCGCGATGACGCATACGTCGGTGCAGCCCATCTCGATGATGTGGAGGAAGAGGTCGCGTGCGTGCGTCCCGGGTTCCGGGCTGCCGAAGCCCCGCGGTGCTCCCGGTTCTCCGCGCGGATTCATGACCAGCAGGGAGCACCGCTTCAGCGGCATGAGGCCGTAGAACGGTGCCGCGCCGGAGCCACCGATGTGCGTGAGGAACTGCCGGTAGGCATCAGGCACGATGATGTCGTGTTCGGCCTCGAACGCAGCGACGCGTGCTTCCGCCAGCTTTGGACCGAGGCGGAACCTGTGCTGCTCTTCCCCGAAGGAGTGGCTGCGCACCGGTTGGAACGTGATCGCGGCCAGCTTGCAGCGCAGGCGGGGTATGCGGGGATCCATGGTGCGTCTTCTCTCGTTCCCGCCACCCTGTCGGAGGCCGGGTCAGCGGCTCTCGGCGCCGACCAGAACCGTCCCGTGGGCGCGATCTTTGTGCGGCGCGTACTCATTGACGCCCACCACTTGCGGGGCTGGCGGCCCTGGACCGGGAAGGGAAGTGTCGGCCCTCTGTCGCAGGCGGGGTCCTGGATTTGAACTGAATGAATTGGCATACCCTGTGACGGATCACGGCAGGTCAGGAAGTGTCGGCCCCGCATGCGCGGGGATAGCTCGATGCCGGTGTGCTCGCCGTCGTCGAGGAGTTCGTCGGCCCCGCATGCGCGGGGATAGCTCCAGTGATCCGATGGCCCGCATGGTCTTCGTCCTGTCGGCCCCGCATGCGCGGGGATAGCTCCGGCTCGTAGCCGAGCCCGGTCAGGTGCCCGTAGTCGGCCGCGCACGCGCGAGGATAGCTCCCCCGGGACCTACGAAGGATGCTCGCAAGCTCGTCGGCGTCAGGTCTGCGGCGCCGTCCGCCGGCTCGCCCTCCACCTCACCGAGCCCTGCACCATCGTCGGGAAATCGACCGTCACCGTCGGTACCACCGCCGAGGTCACCGCCCTCGTCCAGCGCCTGGCCCCGGCGGGCACCGGCGTCGCCCGGACCAGATGTTGCTCAGCCGAGTGGTACGCGGGCGGCGGTCTCCCACTCGTACATCTGTCGGTCGCGGCCCAGGACGATGAGTTCGGCCGCGGTGACGCGGGCGGTGGCCGGGTAGGTGGTGACGGTGGCGAGGGCGTCGGCGGCCGGTTGGGCCGGGCCGTCGGCACAGGAGTAGGCCACCGAGACGTGGGGCCGGAAGCCGTCGGCGGGCTCGGGGACCTCGGGCCAGACGTCGGCGATGGCCGCGCGGAGGGCGGTTCGGACGGTGTGGACGGGCCCGGCAGGGTCGATGGTGAGAAGCAGGGCCTCGGGGGTGACCATCGCCGGTCCCAGTGCGAGGTCGAACGCCGGGATCTTCGCGAGGTGGTGGGTGGCGGCGTCGGCGATCGCGAGTGCGTCGGCCTCGCTGACCTTGGCGGTGGAACCGAGGCCCTGCATGGTGAGGTGCAGCCAGCGGTCGGGGACCAGGTCCAGGCCGGGAACGTCGGCCAGGGCGTGGCGGTAGTCGGCGGCCAGGCGGTGGACGTCTTCGGCGCCGTCGAAGGTCAGATGCCAGGTGTACCAGCGGGTGCCCGGTTCCCAACCCGGCCGCCACCACCACCAGTGATCGGCCATGCGCGCAGGGGTGTCAGTCATGAGCCGATCCAATCACTGTCCGGGGAGGCGAGGGAGAGGGCGAGTTTGGCCTCGCGGATGGCGGTCTCCACGACGCTTTGCAAGCGGCGTCCGGCGGCGCTGTCACCCATGGGCGATCCGGCAGCGTCCCGGGCGAGGTCGCGCAGGCGCCGCCGGACGGGGGCGGTGCGGTGTTCGGCGGGCAGTGCGAGAACGGGGGCGAGCGCGTCGAGGACGCCTTCGGGTTCAGCGGCGAGCAGGTGGGCACCGGCGCGGGTGATGTGGAGCTGGGCGATGGTGCCCAGGGGCCGGACGTCCTGGCGCTGAAGTGCGGCGAGTCCGCGGTCGGCGTGGGCGAGCGCCTTGGCCGGGTTGTCACCACGCAGGTAGACGGCGGCTCCGTAGTTGGCCAGCCGTCCGTCCGGGCAGGCGAACAGCCCGCCGACCTGGTCGTGGAGTATGTTGGCTCGGTCGCCTTCGGCGGCCTCCTCGGCTCGACCGAAGGCCGCCATCGCCTTGGCGCGCGCGCCGACTTCCGCCCATGCGTCCGCAGCCTGGCAGTGGAGCAGCGCGGTGACGGTACCGGGTGCCTGGAGGGCGGCGCCGTGGTCGGCGTGCTGGACGGCCGCACGGAAGTCGCCGGCCCAGAACGCGAGCTTGCTGCGCGTGGCGGCGACCCAGGCCTCCAGGCCCGGGTCGCCGGCCATCTCGGCGGCCACCATGGCGGCACGGATGTGCGTCGAGGCCTGCCGCTTGTGCCCGAGGTCGCTGGTCATCCAGGCCATCATCGCGGCCAGATACCCCGCGGTCGTGAAGAGCCGTTGACGGTGTTCCAGGTGCTGGTGCCCGTACAGCAGGTCCCACACCCGGACAGCTGCCCTGTGGGTGTCCCCGAAGACTCTCAGCGGGTCCTCGGCCATCAAGTAATCGGCGGCGAAGCCGCGGGCGTCGGCGGCGAACTGCTCCACACTGATCGGCCCGCAGTTGGGCACCTCGGCCCACTGTGTCCATTCCGCCGACTCGTCGGCCGCGGTACGGATGAGGTCGACACCGGTGAGCGGCACGTCGGGCACCGGGGGGACGGGCACCGCAACGGCCGTAGCCGGATCGCCGGCGGCCTGGTGCCGCAGCACGCGCAGATCCGACTCGGGCAGGGCCCGGCGGTCTTCCAGATCCAGCAGGTCCTCCGACGAGGCGCCGTAGAGCTCGGCGAGGACGGTGAGCACCCGCAGGGTGACCCGCCGGCCCGCCGCGGCCGGCCACTTCTCCCATCGCCCGGCCTGCGCGCCCAGTGCTGATCCCCTGGGAGCGGGCCGTTCAGGGCTTCGCGCCCGCCGCCGGGTCCTTCGCCGAGCGGGTGCACGCCACGGCGGCGGCCGTCGAGCAGGTCACCGGGCACGAGCCGGCCGCGATCGCCCTGTCCGGACCGGACGATCTCGTGCCCGCGGTGCACGTCGTGTGCCCGGGTGCCGGCTCCCGGATGACCAGGACGATGCCCCGATGACCCCCGCACCGCACGCCGTTCCCGACCGCGTCGCTCACGAGACCCAGCTCGCCGGCCGGTTCGACGCCTTCCACGCGGCCCGCTCTCGTTCCTCGATCACCGCGCGCCTCTACGCCCAGGCACTCGGCGAGGACTACCCCGAACAGGTCGGGGCCTCCGGCTCGTGCGACTGGGCCCTGCTGGGGCTGCTGGTGACGCGGCTGCGCCTGCGGCCCCGCCAGGTCCTGGTGGAGGCGGGCTGCGGTACCGGCGGCATCGGCCTGTGGCTGGCCCGAGCCCTGGACACCGACCTCGTCGGCCTCGACCTGTCCCCCGTCGCCGTACGCCGGGCCACCGCCCGCATCCCGCACTTCGGCCTGGCGCAGCCCCGGGTGTCCTTCAGGGTCGCATCCCTGGAGGACACCGGCCTGCCGGACAAACGCGCGCACGGCGTGGTGTGCGTGGACGCCCTCGGCTTCGCCGCCGACCGCCAGGCCGCCCTGCGTGAGCTGGCCCGCGTCCTGGCGGTCGGCGGCCGCATGGCCCTGACGCGCGCCACTTGCCGCACCGCCGATCCCGCCTGGGCCGAGGAGGCCCAGGCCGCCGGGCTGGTGCTGGAGCACCTGGACGAGCGGCCGGGCGAGCCGGCGATGTGGGACCGGCTCTACGGCCTGTGGAACGTTCACCGGGCACAGCTGGAACGCGAGCTCGGCAGGGAGCAGGCCGCCGGCATGCTCGCCGAAGCCCACCGCCGCCGCCCCACAATGCCCGGCCGCCGCGCGGTCCTGCTCACCCTGCACCGCCCCCCGGATACGCCCGGCCCGCCGCGCGTTCCCGTTACGATCCGGGAAGGCCTGGAGATCCCCGAGAGGAACCGGACATGAGCCCCGCACACCCCGCCGTCCGCGCGGCCGTCCTCTCGGCCGGATCGTGGGGAACCGCCGCGGCGAAGATCCTCGCCGATGCGGGCACCGGCGTCACCCTGCACGCCCGGCGCCCCGAGATCGCCACCGCCATCAACACCACCCGCCGCAACCCCGGCTACTTCCCGGACATCGAACTGCCCGCCACGGTCACGGCCACCACCGACCCGGCAGCCGCGCTGGACCGGGCCGACTACCTGGTGCTCTCCATCCCCGCACAGTCCCTGCGGGCCAACCTCACCACCTGGGCCCCCTTCATCCCGCCCACCACGCTGGTGGTGTCACTGATGAAAGGCATCGAGCAGCACACCGGGCTGCGGGCCAGCGAGGTCATCGCCGAGACCACCGGCATCCCCCCACAGCGCATCGCGGTCCTGTCCGGCCCCAACCTCGCACGCGAAATCGTCACCGAACAGCCGGCCGCCGCCACCATCGCCTGCCCCGACGCCGACGCGGCCCGCCGCTTCCAAGCCGCATGCCGCACCCCCTACTTCCGCCCCTACACCAGCACCGACGTCATCGGCTGCGAACTCGGCGGCGTCCTGAAGAACGTCACCGCCCTGGCCGTCGGCATCGCCGCCGGAATGGGCATGGGCGCCAACGCCATCGCGCTGCTCACCACCCGGGGCCTGGCCGAGACGTCGAGGCTGGCCACCGCACTCGGTGCCGACCCCGCCACCCTGGTCGGGCTGGCCGGCCTCGGCGACCTGGTCGCCACGTGTTCGTCCCCGCTCTCCCGCAACCGGACCTTCGGCCACCACCTCGGCACCGGACTGAGCGTCGACGAGGCAGCCGCCGCCACCCGCCAGACCACCGAGGGCGTCAAGAGCGCCGACGCCATCGTCGCCCTCGCCCGCGCCCACGGCATCGAGATGCCCATCGCTCAGACCGTCGCCGCGCTGCTGCGCGGGGCGCTCACCCTGGACGAGGCAGGCACCGCGCTCATGCAGCAGCCCGCGAACCCCGAGCGCTGACCGCCGTCCCTGCGGGCTCCACCACCTCCCTCCCGCTCCGGAGGTCGATCCGTCATGCCCTCAACACTCGCCGAACTCCTGACCTTCGCCCTGATGCTCTGGATGGGCGTCGGCTTCACCCGCCGCCCCGGATGCTGGTTCCGCTGGAAGCTCTTCTCCCACGCCACCTTCAGCATCGTCACCCTCACCGGCACCAAGGACGGCCGCACCGAGCCGGTCAACCCGTACGCGGAGCTGTCACCCGGCAGCCTCATGCTGCCGCCCCCCGTACTCCAGGCCATCATCAGCCACTACGTACGCACCCCGGCCGCTACGACCGGATCGACGGTCACGGACGTGTCCTGTCCGCCCGAGGCGAGCAGCGGATCGAGGTGCGCAACAGCCGTGTTGTGGTTCGTTGACGCCGTCACCTCCGGGTTCCAGCACCCCACCGACCCCTCCCGCCTCCAGATGTTCCGGATCGCCTTCGGAGCTGTCCTGACCTTCCGCTTCGCCGCCGCCTTCACCAGTGGAGGGTGGAACCGCTTCGCCCCGGGCCAGGTCCAGGCCGCCTTCGCCCGCCGACGCCACGGCGACACCCGGGCCCGCGTCCGGTTCGCCGTCCACCGGCCGATGCTCGTCCTGCGGGCCCTGGCCGCGCCGGCGCTGGCCCTGGGCCTCGCACCACGCCTCACCCTGCCGATCGTGCTGGCCGGCGCCGCCACGGAGTTCGCCTACCTGCGAAGCCCCAGCGCCGTCCGCTACATCATCCTCACCGGCGGGTGCCTCCTGCTCGCGGGAGACCTCGGTCACGGGCTCACCCTCACGCATGCCCCCAGCCACGCCAACACCTGGGCGCAGTGCCTGCTCGTCCTGGCCACCTCGGACATCTACCTCAACTCGGCCTGGCACAAGATCCGCTCCAGCCAGTTCCGCAGCGGCCTCTACCTCGCGCAGTTCATCCACACCTACGCCCAGGTCAAGAACGACCTCCGCCACCGGCGCCAGTTCGCCATCCCCCGGCTCGTCCAGCAACACCTCGGCAACCTGACCGCCTACGACATCCGGGCCTGGCGCGCGCTGTCCGCCACGGTCATCGTGGTCGAACTCGCGCTACCCATCGGCCTGATCCTCCCCCAGACCAGGCCCTACGCCGCAGCGGCCGGCATCGCCATGCACGCGGCCTTCTCCTGCCTCAAACCCGTCCAGCTCGTCACCTTCTCCGGACTGGCCACCGCAAGCTACCTCGCATTCGCACCCTGACGCCCGGTGCCATTCGATCTCGACCAGCCGCCCCCGTACCACGATCGGCGGACCCGGGCGGCGGCAGGATCCGTGGCGCACCAACCCTCGTCGGGCCAGCAGATGATGGGCAGCATCGGTCCCCGCGGCCACGGCCAACCCTTACTGGCCGGACAACAACTCGCTCAGCGTCGACTTCGCGATGCCCAGCTCCACTCGCGCAGCCGCCTGCGGAACGCCCCGCGGGGCCTGAGGGTGTTCGGCCGCCACGTCGGCGACCGGCCGCCGTCACCGACCTCGCACCCGACTTCGCTGACCTTCTTCCCGCGATCCCGCGCCGCGGCCGCAAGAGGGGGTGAGCGGGCCCGCCGTGGTCTCCGGCCTCGGCTCAGGAACTCGCGAGGAGATCGAATGGACTCAGGGTCGCTCCTGCACCTCCATGCCGTCGTACGTCCCGCCGACGCACTTGCCGAGCCCGGGTTCGATCTGGAAAACCTCCCCGCCCCCGTCCAGGCACTGTTGCGGGTAGACCCAGGCGTCCGCGTTGGCGAATCCCGCGCTTCCGAGCGTGAGAGCAACGGTCGCGGCGCACAAGGCAACCGCTGTAAGGGCACGACGCATGGGGACATCCTCGGGTCGTATCGGTTGGGCAACCAGCCAATTGGATCCTCGTTCGGTGCCCGGCCCCGGTGTTCCTCCAATCGTGGGCGCGTTGTTCGACCACCACGGAACCGCAGGTCAACGTGCTCGACGTCGTGCGCACTGGGTCCCGCCCACCGCTCCCTGGTGCGGGCGGCGGGACCTACCCGAGGAAGGGGTTGGGGCTGGCGGCGAGGCCATCGGCGGTGAGGGTGTCGGCGAGGTGGGTGAGCTGGGGGTGGGTGGAGGCGACGGCGCGCAGGAGGTCGCGGACGCTGGGTGCGGGGTCGAGTCGGCGGCCGCGGCCGCTGGTGAGCAGCGGGCCGGCCTCGGGGCTGCTGTGGGGGGCGGCGGTGCGGCGGTGGGGGAGGTAGTCCTCGACGGCGAGGGCGACGGGTGGGGGGAGCTCCTGGAACCCGGTGCCGCCGCCCTTGAGGGTGACGAGGGCGGTGGTGCGGTGCTGCTCGCGCACGATGCCCTCGACGTCGAGGGCGACGGCCTGGTGGGCGCGCAGGCCGCGGCCGAGGACGAGGTAGCCGAGCGCGCGGGCGCGGTGGGGCATCAGGCCGCTGTAGCGGTCCAGTGCGGAGACGTAGAGGGTGGATTCGGCGCGGGTGAGGGCGGGGCGGCCGGGGAGGTCGGCGACGGAGGGGCGCAGGGTCTTGGGGGCGGGGTTGACGATGCCGGGGTCGAAGCGCTGGGCGTGCTGGTAGAAGCCGCGCACGGCGCTGACGAGGAAGGCGCGGGTGCGGGCGTTGTCCGCGCCGGCGGTCCAGTCCTTGACGTCGCGGCCGCCGGCGGCCCAGACCCGGTCCCCGATGTACGCGATCCAGCGCATGACCTCGCGCGGGTAGTTCAGCTGGGCGCTGTCGCCGAGCGGGGTGGTCGTCAGCCAGTCGGTGAGCACCTGCTCGGGATCGGGGTGGAGGCCCGGGGTGGACGCGTCGGCTGGGGTGTGCATGGGCTCAGGGTGTCACAGGCAGGCGAAGGGAGTGTCCGGGGCGGGTCCCGTGCGATCGTTCATGGCAACCGAGGTTGGTGTGACCCGTAGTGTGGGGCCATGGCAGAGGAGTCTCCAGAGGTCTTCAACCACTTCTCCCGCAGCAGGGCCCGCTCGGTGATCCAAGTTGGCGTAGTGCACGGGGACTTGCCTGTCCAGGCTGTGTCTCAGCACCCTCAGGGGGAACGACTGTTCGTCTCGGTCACCCCTCGGGACTCCGACTCTGGCACTCTCCGCGAGGTGCACGTGGCTGTCGAGGCGTACACCCAGCAGGCTGTCATCCTGCACTGTTTAGAAGTCGTTGCTCTATCGATCATGGTAGGCGTGAGTTCGACTATGGGTGCCCGTCTGGGTGATCTTTCGGCGGTCTTGGTATGACGGCAGGGCCTCCCGAACAGCTCGTGGATGTCGATTCCATTCGAGTGTCAGGAGGCCCTGGTGTTGGGGTCTTTCGTGCTGTCCATCGCGTCGTCCAACTCGCCTTCCCGGTCGTGTGACTGCCTCGCCCACCTGTACGGGAATGCGAGCAATCGTCCGAGCCGGGAGCCCCGGTATCCGTCGGACATGACGGACGCCGAGTGGTCCGAGGTCCGTGCCGCGTTGCCGGTGCCGGGCTGGTTGGAGGGGCGGGTGGACAGCCGGAGGGCTTCTGTCATCGGCAGATGGTCGACGCGGTGCGCTACGTGGTCGCGGGCGGTATCACGTGGCGGGCGATGCCTGCGGATTTCCCCGCATGGGACCGCGTCTACGCCTTCTTCCGACGCTGGCGCGATAAGGGCCTGACGGCCGAGTTCCACGACCGGCTGCGGGATCGGGTCCGCGAGGCGGTCGGCCGCGACCGGGAGCCGACGGCGGGGATCATCGACGCCCAGTCGGTGAAAGGCGCCGCATCGGTGCCGGCTGTGACCAGGGGATTCGACGGCGGTAAGAAGGTCAACGGGCGCAAGCGCCACATCGTGGTTGACACCCTTGGTCTGCTGCTGGCCTTCACGTCCTCGACGCCGAGCAGGAGGACGATCTCGTCGATCTCGCGGGTGGCCGGGCCGGTGTCCTTCTTCGCCGAGGTCGCGACCTTCCAGATCGTCCCGTCCGGGGCCTGGACGACGCCGCCGTAGCCCCACAGCGACTTCGCGGCGGGTTTCAGCACTGTGGCGCCGGCGTCCACGGCGGCGCCGACGAAGCTGTCGACGGTGGTCGGCCGGGACACCGTGAGCGCCAGGGTGAAGCCGCGGAATCCGGTGGAGTTTGCCTCGGACGCCCGCAGGCGTACATGCGTGTCCACTCCGAAGGCGGTGTAGAAGCGGTGTGCAGCCTCGGGGTCGGCCACCTCGAGGGTGACGGATGCGGTGGAAGTGGTGATTGCCATGGCCATCACGCTTACTGCAACGGTGCCTACCGTGACGGTTGTTCAGGTCGGTCGTTGCTCCTGTCATGGGTGGGGACATATCTGAGGTCGATGCTCGGCGATGGTCG
>NZ_JBSHBN010000040.1:0-59694 GCF_053612025.1 Kitasatospora sp. NPDC054768 | reverse complement strand
CTCCCGCCGGCTTCGGCTTCGCCTCGCCGCTTCGCCTTCATGGTGTTGCGCAGGAAGTCACCCCGCCGACTTCCTGCGCAGAAACGGCTGGTTGGTTGACGCCCGAGCTTCGAGGACTCTCTTCACGACGTCGGGTCCATGAACCATCAGGCTGTGCAGTGCGCTGACCTGCCGGGCACCGGCCCACACTCCGGTGGTCGGTACGGCGAACTGCCGCAGTTCGATCCGTTCGGTCATGAACGCCGTGCCCGACCAGCCGAGGACACGGAGCAGTAGCAGGGTGGATGCTTCGGCGATCTCCGCCATCCGGTCGGTTTTCCTGAAGAGCGTCAGGAGCCCCGTTGGGTCCGCCGCCAACCGAGTCCAGAAGGGACTGACCCCGTAACGTCCGCGAAGGACGTGTTCCACCCGGCGGACGCTGCGTCGCACACCAGCCCGGAGGGCGGTGCCGCGTCAGCTGAGGATCTTGCTGTCGAATCCGTCGGCCAGAAGCCGCTGGTACGCATCAAGGACCGTCTCCGGAACATCTTGGGCGACGGCGAACCCATGCCTCGGGTACTCGATCACCCGCTGGAGGTCGCCCACGAGGCTGTCGATCACGAGTTGGCCGTCGCCGATGCTTTTCACGTAGTCGTTCAGGTTCATCGGGGTCGAGGTGCATACCACCTCAGCCTCCGGCCACACCTTGCGGCATGTCGCGTATGCCCGGCGCTCCATGTAGGGCATGCTCACGAGCAGCACCGACCGTGCCTCGACGCCGGCGGCCTCCAGGACCTCACGGGAGAACTGGATGTTCTGGCCGGTGTTGCGGGCACGGGGCTCCTGGTGGATCGCCTGCTCGGGAACCCCGAGGGCGATGGCGTGCTCGGTGAAGTGCGCGGCCTCACCGCGGGGGAAGAGCTCCGGCCGGGACGGGTTCGGCCCACCGGTGAACACGACCTTCTGAACCAGGCCGTCCAGATACAGCATCGCCGTCTCGGCTGCCACGCCAAGGTCATGGCAGCCCAGGCCGATCGCCACATCGCACGGCCGCCGCTCGTGCCCCATCCGGTGGTATTCCCAGATCAGCGTGGCGTCCGCCCACTGCCAGTCGGTGATCTCGCGCTGCTGCGCGTCCGCCACGTTCTTCTCCCACTCACTGAAGGCACCGTGCTCGCTGGAATTCAGATCGGATGCCTCGGATGCTCCTTCGTTGGTGGGTCATACCGTACTTGTCCGCCATCACCTCGGCCCTGTCCAGCAGAGCGAACCCTTCCCCGGCCGTCGCGCGATCGGTCAGCGGGATGTGCCCGTGCGCGGTGGTCAGCCGCACGTCCTGCATGGGCGCCGAACCGTTGGTGTTCGTCCTCGCCACCTCGATCAACCGCACTGCCTCGCCGAGATTCCCCGCACCGCGGTACGCGAGCGCGAGCTTCTGGTTCCCTGTCGCCCAGTCCTCCACCTCACCCAGGTTCTCGAACACCCGGATCGCCGACTCGGCGATGCCGATGGCCTGTTCGTGCTCGCCCTGCTTGTCGAGCGAGGTTCCCACCCACAGGGCCGCCCGAGTCCGATCCCGTGTGCTGAGGCGGACGTCACCGGAAAGGTCCGAGTACTGGCCCGCCGCAGCCGAGAGCTGTCCGGACATCTCCGTCACCACAGCCAACGCCAGGTCCAACTGGGCCGTCCGCCGGGGGATATCGAGCTGGGTGTACAACAAGCGGGCCTTGGCGTACGAGGCCGACAGCGGGCCGAGCAATGCACCCTGATCACGCGGAGGTCGCCCACCAGGGCCGTCGAGCGGGCCAGCAGGTAGAGGCCGCCGAGGCCGCACCGAACTGCCCTTCGCGGCCGGTCCGGGCAGGACTGGTCGCGTGTCGGTCTACAGCGAGACGAACGGGGTCGGCTTCCTCGCCGACAGGATGGCTCCGGACATGTCCTTCCGGCGGGCGGTGCGAGCCGTGGCGAGCGCGTTCGACGCCGGGGAGGTCCACCTGACCGGAGGGGAACCCACCCTGCACACGGAGGTGCCCGCGTTGGTCGCGGCGCTCACCGGCATGGGGCTGAGCGTCGGAATGACCAGCAACGGGGAGCGCGGTCGGCAGGTGATGCCGCAATGTTCGGCGGCCGGACTCAACCGGATCAACGTCTCGGTGTTCGGCACGACCGCCGAGGAACTCGGGGCCGTCCAGTCCGAGCGGTTCAGGTCAGCGGGTCTGGCCGGGACGAAGATCCGCGCTGCGCAGCAGACCGTCCGGGCCGCCGTTGCCGACGGCGTCAAGGTGTCCGTGAACATCGTCGTTCCCGGAATGGCGCACGTGGACCGGGTCGTCAACCTGGTCGAGTCGTACGGCCAGTTCGCGGACGTGCGGATGCTCACCAGCATCCAGCACGGGCCGGAGTCGGTGGCGGCGATCTCCGAAGTGCTGGCCCGGGTCGGCGCGGAACCGGTGCTCCGGACGTTCACCGCCGGCACCTCCGACGAGCGCACCCTCTATCGGGCGCTCGGCAGCCGGGCGGTCTACGTCAAGCGGCTGCTGCCCGTGCGGCTCCCCGACACCTGCGCGTCGTGCCGGTTCAACAACGACACGGACTGTGAGGAGGGCTACTACGGCATCCGCCTGTACCTCACCGAGCAGGGGGAGTACATGGTGGGCGTCTGCATCCAGCGGATGGACCTTTGCGTTCCGTTGGCCAAGCTGCCGAAGAGCGGGATCGTGGAGGAGGCGCAGGCCTTCAAGGATGCCGAGGTCCGGAGGCTGACGCGCGAGTACGGCGCTGCCGCCTGAGTGGCGGGCCCTGGCTGGTGGGGCCTTGGCGGCCTCGCTCGACCCGAGCGAGGCCGCCGGCCCGGCGGCGTAGGAAGTCGGCCCGGTCGACTTCCTACGCCCGGGGGTGTCCGGGCCCGGCGGCGTCGAGGCGGCGGACGAGGGCGCGCAGGGCGCGCAGTTCGCGGTCCAGGGCTTCGGCGCCGCGGGCGGTGAGGGAGACCCAGGTGCGGGGGCGGCGTCCGACGTAGCCCTTGGCGACGGCGACGAGGCCGGACTCCTCCAGGACCTTGAGGTGGCGGGACAGGTTGCCGTCGGTGGCGCCCAACTGCTCTTTGAGGAAGCCGAACTCGACCCGGTCGGCCTCGCGGGCGATGGTCAGGATGCCCAGCCGGACCCGCTGGTGGACGGTGTCGTCCAGGGCCAGGGTCGGGTGCTGCTCCCCGGCTTCGTCGGCAACGCTCATGAGGTGACCGTACGGGATGCCCCCGGTGTGCGGCGGGCCGCCGTCCACTGCGCCAGCCCGGCGGCGAGCAGGACCGCCGCCAGGAGCAGGGCCTTCGGCTGCGGGCCGTCGGCCCAGCCGCCGTCGCCCCGGTCGAGCCACGGCAGCCAGCCGCTCTCCCACGGTGCCGCGAGGTAGGCGGTGAGCAGTGCCGTGTGGAGGAGTCCGGCGGAGGCCGCCAGGGGGCTGCGCTCGGCGAGCCCGAGGACGATCAGGCCGATGCCGGCCACGTACCAGGGCGAGGCGTAGGTGTTCGCGAGCAGGGACAGGGCGAACGGCACGCGGTTCACGAACAGCAGGGCGAGCAGCACGGTGGTGGCCAGGATGCCGAGGCCGACCGCGGTGCCGAGCCAGCCGACACGGCGCGGGACGATCCCGCGGGCCTCGCCGCGCCGCCGGTACCAGCGGGACAGCACCAGCCAGGCGAGCGGGAGCAGCGCGTACCAGACGCCCCAGGCCAGGAAGCGGAGGACGGCTCCGTCGAACTCGCCGGCGAGGCACGGGGCGTCCGGTGCGTGCGGGACGCAGAGGCCGATGAGCTCGGAGTACGCGAAGAGCGGATAGGACGTGACGGACCGCCCGTTGGCGCCGAAGTTGTAGGCCTGGCCGGAGATCGGCGCGGCGGCCAGGGCGAGCAGGCCGAACCCGAGCAGTGGCACCCCCGAGCCGCGCAGCCGTGTTCGGGTCCGGGCCCGGAGCCCTTCCGTCTCGGCGAGGAGTTCGGCCGGCCCGGCCCGGTGCTCTGTCGTCATGATCCACCCCTTGTCGCGCACAATCGCTTTGCTGTGCCATGAACTTTGCATCGCAAAGTGAGCTGCCGTCAAGGGCACTTGGGGACGGCAGGCCCCGGGAACGCCGAGGGCCCGCACGTTCGACGCGAACGTGCGGGCCCTGGGAGGATTCGGGCTCAGCGGGTGGCGAGGGCCTCCAGGACGCGGTCCAGGGAGGTGCCGAGGCCCCAGCGGGCGGAGAGCTCCTCCAGGGTCATCGGGTAGAGCGGCTCGCGGGGGAGGGCTGGGTCGAAGGCCGGCAGCGGGGCGTCGTCGGCGACGCGGACGACCTTGGGGGCGACGTCGAGGTAGCCGGCGCCCTCGACGATGTTGCGGCGGCGGGCCGGGGTGAGCCTGGAGCCGAGGTCGAGGGCGGCGGCGCGGATGGCCGCGAGGTCGCCGTACTCGTTGATCAGCTGGGCGGCGGTCTTCTCGCCGATGCCCTTGACGCCGGGCAGGCCGTCCGACGGGTCGCCGCGCAGGGCGGCCATGTCGGCGTACTGGGCGCCGCGCACGCCGTACTTCTCCAGCAGCAGCGCGTCGTCGGTGACCTGGAGGTTGCCCATGCCCTTGACCGGGTAGAGCACCGTGATCCCGCGGGCGTCGTCCACCAGCTGGAAGAGGTCGCGGTCGCCGGTGACGATCTGCACCGGCCCGGCGGCGCGGGCGGTGAGCGTGCCGATCACGTCGTCCGCCTCGTAGTCGGGGGAGCCGACCCGGGCGATGCCGAGCGCGTCCAGCACCTGCTCGATCACCGGGACCTGCGGGGCCAGCGTGTCGGGCACCTCCTCCTCGCCGTCCTCGGCCGCCTCGGCGACCCGGTGGGTCTTGTAGGAGGGGATGAGGTCCACCCGCCACTGGGGGCGCCAGTCGGCGTCCATGCAGGCCACCAACTGGTCGGGCCGGTGGTCGTGGACCAGCCTGGCGATGAAGTCCAGCAGCCCACGGACGGCGTTGACCGGCTCACCCTGCGGCGAGCGCAGGGTGTCCGGTACGCCGAAGTAGGCCCGGAAGTACAGGCTGGCGGAGTCGAGCAGCATCAGTCGCGGTGCGGTCACGACTCAGCATCATGCCGCACCGCGGTGACGGGCGGGTGTTGTCAGTGCTCGTGCGGTCCGGCGCGGTGGACCGGGCCGTGGGCGTCGGCGCAGTGCTCGACGGTGGAGTCGGCCGGGGTGGTGATCTGCAGCAGCGCGCCCGCCTCGTCCTCGCCGACGTGGTCGACCTGAAGGGTGGAGTGGGTGATGCCGTACTCCTCCGAGAGCCGGCGCTGCAGGGAGCGCCGCACCGCATGGCAGTCGCCGCCGGGGGTGACCAGGATGTGCGCGGACAGGGCCGGCTGACCGGAGGTGATCTCCCAGATGTGCAGGTCGTGGATCTCCTCGACCAGCGGCTCGGTGACCATCCGGTCGGCCACCGCGTCCGGGTCGATCCCCGCCGGGGCGGCCTCCAGGAAGATCCGCCCGGAGTCCCGGACCAGCGCGATGCCGGCCTTGAGCATCAGCGCGACGACGATCAGCGAGGCGATCGCGTCGGCCCGGGCGAAGCCGGTGATCAGTACGACCGCACCGGCGACGGCGGTGGCGATGAAGGCGTAGAGGTCGGTCAGCACGTGCTGGAAGGCGCCCTCGACGTTCAGCGAGCTGCGGTTGGCCTTGGACATGCACCAGGTGGCGGCCAGGTTGACCACGATCCCGACCAGTGCGGTGATCAGCACCAGTGAGCCGGTGACCTCCGGCGGTTCGAGCAGCCGGGTGATCGCCTCGTAGCCCAGCCAGGCCGACAGCACCAGCAGGGTGACCCCGTTGGCCTGCGCGGAGAGGATCTCGGCGCGCTTGAGGCCGTAGGTGTAGCCGCCGCGGGCCGGGCGGGCGGCGAGCCGCATGGCGATCAGCGCGAGCACGATCGAGGCGGCGTCGGTGAGCATGTGGGCCGCGTCCGAGATCAGCGCCAGGGACTGGGCGGCGAAGCCGACCACGACCTCGCCGGCCATGAAGACGACGATCAGGGCGAGGGCGCTGAGCAGCCAGCGGCGGTCCGCGTCGGCGGCTACGCCGTGCGAGTGGCCGCCGTGCCCGTGCCCTCCGGAGCCGTGCCCGTGCGAGTGGCCGCCGTGCCCGTGCCCTCCGGGGCCGTGGGAGTGTCCGCCGGAGCCGTGCGAGTGCTTCTGGTCATGCGCATGATCATCGTGCGAATGCTCGTGCCCGGCCATGGAGGTCCTCTCTGGGCGCACGGGTGGGAAAGGGGGCGTGGCGCGACCGCCCCGCAACCGAAGTGAACCGCAGAATCGACAAAGATCCAAAGGTTGTACTGGTGACCGTTGTCGTTCCCGTCCGGGCGGCCGGACCCGGCGCACTCCGCAGCCGCCCAGCGGGCCGAACTCCCGTTCCCTCATGCCCAGTTGTGCTACCCCAGTGCCAGCGGGTCGAGGACCGCCGCGGTGGCCGCCCGGGCCAGGGCCCGCATCAGCCGCAGGTCCTCCCCCTGCTCCGGATGCCACTGCACCCCGAGCGTGAACCCCGGACCCTCCACCGCCTCCACCGTCCCGTCCGGCGCGTGGGCGCTCACCCGCAGGCCGGCCCCCAGCCGGTCGACGGCCTGGTGGTGGAAGGTCGGCACCTCCAGCTCGCTCTCCGGCAGCAGCCCGCCCAGCAGCGTCCCCGGCACCGGCCGCACCGGGTGCGAGCCGTAGAGCCCGGGCGAGCCGCCGTGCACGTCCACCGGCACCACGTCCGGCAGGTGCTGCACCAGCGTCCCGCCGCACACCACGTTCAGGATCTGCATGCCCCGGCAGACCGCCAGCAGCGGCATCCCCGCCGCCAGCGCCGACCGCAGCAGCGCGACCTCCCAGGCGTCCCGCTCCGGCGACTCGATCTCGGTCGCCGGATGGGCCGGCTGCCCGTAGTACGCCGGGTCGATGTCCGGCCCGCCCGCGATCACCAGGCCGTCCAGCCGGGCCAGCACCTCCGGGGCGCGCTCCGGGACGTCCGGCGGCAGCAGGACCGCGATCCCGCCCGAGTCCCGGACCTGCGCGGTGTATCGCTCGGGCAGCAGGGCCACCCGGCGGCCCCGCCAATCGCTCCAACTCGCGTCCACCAGGTAGGTGCTGACGCCGATCAAAGGCCTGCGATCCATGGCGCGCATTCTCCCCCCGGAGCACCTGATCCACCGTCAGCCACGCGCGTCGGCGCGCCACGGGCACCCGACACCCACCCGCCCTCTTCCGCCCCGCGAGTCGCAGGCCGTACGGTTCGCTGTGACCGCTTGATCTCGAAGAGTGATCGAGGAGGAGGGTTCGGCATGTCCGAACTGCCCGAACAGGCCGCCGCCGGCTCGCCGGCCCGGCCGCCGCTGACCCTGGACGGGCTGCGCACCCTGGTGGACTCCGGCGAGGTGCACACCGTCGCGCTCGCCTTCACCGACATGCAGGGCCGCCTCCAGGGCAAGCGCTTCGCCGCCCGGTTCTTCCTCGACGAGGTCGCCGAGCACGGCGCCGAGGCCTGCGACTACCTGCTGGCCGTCGACGTCGACCTGAACACCGTGGACGGCTACGCCTTCTCCTCCTGGGCCACCGGCTACGGCGACTTCGCGATGCGCCCCGACCTCGGCACCCTGCGGCTGACCCCCTGGCAGCCCGGTACCGCCCAGGTCACCGCCGACCTCGCCCGGCACGGCGGCCACCCGGTGGACGCCGCCCCGCGCCAGCTGCTGCGCCGCCAGATCGCCCGGCTCGCCGAGCACGGCCTGGCCGCCGACATCGGCACCGAACTGGAGTTCCTGGTCTTCCGCGACACCTACGAGCAGGCCTGGCTGGGCGGCTACCGCGGCCTGACCCCGGCGAACCTCTACAACGTGGACTACTCGATGCTGGGCACCGCCCGGGTCGAGCCGCTGCTGTCCCGGATCCGCACCGAGATGGCCGGCGCCGGCCTGGTGGTGGAGTCCGCCAAGGGCGAGTGCAACCTCGGCCAGCACGAGATCGCCTTCCGCTACACCGACGCCCTCACCACCTGCGACCAGCACAGCGTCTACAAGACCGGCGCGAAGGAGATCGCCGCCCAGCTCGGCTGCGCGCTCACCTTCATGGCCAAGTACGACGAGCGCGAGGGCAACAGCTGCCACATCCACCTCTCGCTGCGCGACGCCGTCGGCGCCCCCGCCTTCGCCGACCGGGACGGCCGGATGACGGACACCATGCGGTACTTCCTGGCCGGCCAGCTGGTCGCGCTGCGCGAGTTCAGCCTGCTGTACGCGCCGAACATCAACTCCTACAAGCGCTACCGCCCCGGCTCCTTCGCCCCGACCGCCGTCGCCTGGGGCCGGGACAACCGCACCTGCGCCTACCGGGTGGTCGGCCACGGCCCCGGCCTGCGGATGGAGAACCGGGTGCCCGGCGGCGACGTCAACCCGTACCTCGCGGTGGCCGGGATGATCGCGGCCGGCCTGCACGGGCTGCAGCGCAAGCTGGACCTGCCCGCGCCCTGCCTCGGCAACGCCTACGCGGTCGAGGAGTACGTCCGGGTGCCCGGATCGCTGCGCGAGGCGGCCGAGCTGTGGGCGGGCAGCGCACTGGCCCGCGAGGCCTTCGGCGACGACGTGGTCGAGCACTACCTGAACATGGCCCGGGTCGAGCAGGCCGCCTACGACGGGGCGGTCACCGACTGGGAGCGCTACCGATCCTTCGAACGGATGTGACGCATGACCGAGCCCGACGCGAGCGCCGGGAGCAGCACCGTCCGCAATCCCGCCACCGGCGAGGTGCTCGCCACCGTCCCCGACACCGCCGCCGAACGGCTGGACGCGGCCGTCCGGCGGGCGGCTGGGGCCCAGACCGGCTGGGCGGCGCTCGCCCCCGGCGAACGCGCCCGGCTGCTGCGCCGGTTCGCCGACCAGGTCGAGGCGCACGTCCCCGAGCTGGCCGCCCTGGAGGTGGCGGAGGCCGGCCACCTGCCGGCCAACGCCCACTGGGAGGCCGGCAACGTCCGGGACCTGCTGGAGTACGCGGCCGGGGGAGTGGAGCGGCTGACCGGCCGGCAGATCCCGGTGGCCGGCGGCCTGGACGTGACCTTCCACGAGCCGGTCGGCGTGGTCGGGGTGATCGCACCGTGGAACTTTCCGATGCCGATCGCCGCCTGGGGCTTCGCCCCCGCTCTCGCGGCCGGCAACGCCGTCCTGCTCAAGCCCGCCGAGGCCACTCCGCTGACCGCTCTGCGGCTGGCCGAACTCGGCCTCGCGGCGGGCCTGCCCGAGGGCCTGTTCCAGGTCGTCCCCGGCACGGGCACCACCACCGGCCGGGCCCTGGTGGACCACCCGGCCGTCCGCAAGATCGTCTTCACCGGCTCGACCGTCGTCGGCAAGGAGGTCGCCGCCCGCTGCGCCGCCCGCGCCAAGCGGGTCACCCTGGAACTCGGCGGCAAGAGCCCCAGCATCGTCTTCGCCGACGCCGACCTGGCCCGCGCCGCCGACCCGATGTCCTTCGCCGACAACAGCGGCCAGGACTGCTGCGCCCGCAGCCGGATCCTGGTCCAGCGCGAGGTGTACGAGGACTTCCTCGCCCTGCTGCTGCCCGCCGTCGAGAGCCTGCGCACCGGCGACCCGACCGACCCGCAGACGGAGCTCGGCCCGCTGATCTCGGCCGCCCAGGTCCGCCGGGTGGCCTCCTACCTCACCCCCGACCTGCCGGTGCTGGCCCGCGGCAAGGTCCCGGACGGGCCCGGTTACTGGTACCCGCCGACGGTCGTCGGCCCCGAGGACCCGCAGGTCCCGGCCGTCACCGAGGAGATCTTCGGCCCGGTCGCCGCCGTCCTGCCGTTCACCGACGAGGCCGACGCGCTGCGCCTGGCCAACGCCACCCGCTACGGCCTGGCCGGCTCGATCTGGACCCGGGACGTCGGCCGGGCGCTGCGCCTGGCCCGCGGCGTACGGGCGGGCAACCTGTCGGTCAACTCGCACTCCTCGGTGCGCTACTGGACGCCCTTCGGCGGCTACGGCGAGTCCGGGGTCGGCCGCGAGCTGGGCCCGGACGCGCTGCGCCACTTCACCGAGACCAAGAACGTCTTCATCCACAGCGAGGAGTGACAGCCCGATGAGCGAGAAGCACGCCGCGCGGGACGAGGTCGTCTGCCGCCGGCTGGTCGGCCGCACCGCCGTGGTCACCGGCGCGGGCAGCGGGATCGGCCTGGCCGCCGCCCGCCGGCTCGCCTCGGAGGGGGCGAAGGTGGTCTGCGCCGACCTCGACGAGGAGACCGGGCGGGCCGCCGCCAAGGAGGTCGGCGGACTGTTCGTGCACACCGACGTCACCGACCCGTACATGGTGGAGGCGCTGTTCGACGAGGCGTACGAGACCTGCGGCAGCGTGGACGTCGCGTTCAACAACGCGGGCATCTCGCCGCCCGAGGACGACTCGATCCTGACCACCGGCCTGGACGCCTGGCGCAGGGTCCAGGAGGTCAACCTGACCTCGGTCTACCTGTGCTGCAAGGCCGCGCTGCCGTACATGCGCCGGCACGGGCGCGGCTCGATCATCAACACCGCCAGCTTCGTGGCCCGGATGGGCGCGGCCACCTCGCAGATCTCCTACACCGCCTCCAAGGGCGGGGTGCTGGCGATGTCCCGCGAGCTGGGCGTGCAGTTCGCCCGGGAGGGCATCCGGGTCAACGCGCTCTCGCCCGGACCGGTGGACACCCCGCTGCTGCGCGAGCTGTTCGCCGCGGACCCGGAGCGGGCCGCCCGCCGGCTGGTGCACATCCCGCTCGGCCGGTTCGCCCGGGCCGAGGAGATCGCCGCCGCGGTGGCCTTCCTGGCCAGCGACGACTCCTCCTTCATCACGGCGAGCGAGTTCCTGGTGGACGGCGGCATCTCCGGCGCGTACGTCACCCCGCTGTAGCCGCCGCCGGTGGGAATCCCGGCCGCGCCGGCCGCGCCGGACGGGGTTCTCACCGGAATCTCATCGAAAACGGCGGGAATTCCCGGCTGCGCTGATTTCGCGTTTATCCGGCTGCCTTTAGATTCTCTTCTGTGAGCGAGCAGATTCCCGCCGGGTGGTACCCGGATCCCAAGGACACCACGAGCGACCCGAGGCCGCAGCGGTGGTGGGACGGCAAGGGCTGGACGGCCGACACCCGGCCGGCACCCTCGGACGCCCCCGCCTCGGACGCCCCTGCGCCGGGAGCGGCCGAGCAGCCCACGGTGCTGGAGGGCGAGGTGCTGGAGAGCGGCCCGACCGTCCGCTACCCGGAGCCGCCGCCCTTCGGCGCCGCCTACGGCACGCCCGGCGGGCCGCCGCGCAAGGCCCGGCGCAAGCCCTCCAAGCTGGTGCTGGCGACCACCGTGGCCGCCCTGCTCGGCCTGGGTGTCGGCGCCGGGGTCACCTACCTCGCGACGGACGGCCACGGGGACCGCGCCCCGCGCAGCGCCCGCCCGGTCCCGCAGGGCGGCTACGGCCCGTGGGGCGGCGCCCCGGACTTCGGGGACCCCGGCAACGGCGGCAACGGCGGGAGCGGGAACGGCAAGGGCGGAAACGGCGGCAAGGGCGGGAACGGGGGCGGCAACGGCGGCGGCCGGACCAGCCCGAACGCCGACAAGGCGATCGACGTGGTCAACCGGCTCACCCTGCCGGTCCCGGACGGCTGGGAGGCCGGCACCACCCCGGACGGCTACGCCTCGCTCAGCGTCGGCTCGTACACCTGCGCGGACGGCAAGGGCAGCTGCTCCCTCGGCGGCGTGAACACCGGCCGGATCGACGGCGGCGGCACCGACGCCCAGGCGGCGGCCAAGGCCGACATCGCGACGGCCGCCAAGGCCGCGTACGGCGACGTCACCGGGCACCAGGAGCTCAAGTCCGAGGCCGTGAAGGTCAACGGCCAGGACGGCTACCTGGTCCGCTGGAAGGTGGACGCGCCCAAGGGCAACAACGGCTACGTGCAGACCGTGGTCTTCCCGTCCGCCGACGGGAAGACGCTGGTCTCGGTGCACTTCGGCTTCGACATCGCCGACAAGTCGCCCGACGTCGCGGTGATGGACACCGTCGTCCAGGGCATCTCCGCCTACAAGGGCAAGATCCCGAGCATCCCCGGGCTGCCCGGGACGGGCTCCGGCTCCGGCGGGTCCGGTGCGGACGGCGGCGTCGGGGGCACCACCACCTGAGCACCGCGCTCCTCACACGGCGGCGGCCCACCCGGGAGGGAACCCTCCGGGTGGGCCGCCGTTCGTCGTCGTACGGGTGGTGCCACGGGAGCCGGGCCGGACGGGGGTGCGCCGGCCCGGCTCCCGTGCCCGGCGTCAGGAGTCGCGTCGAACAGCCTCGACGCGACGGCGCCGGAGCACCATGCCGGCCCAGCCGACACCGATCGCGGCAGCGCCCGCGAGCAGCAGCGGACCGGTGGCCGAGGTGCCGCCCACGGCCGCGGAGGCGGTCGGGATCACCTGGCCGGCCGGGGAGTCCGGGTCCCCGCCGTGGCCGTGGTGGGCGACCGTGGACTTGGACGCGTCGGCCGCGATCTGGGCGTCGCTGGGAGCGGCCGGGGCCTGGGCGGCGAGCGCCGACACGGCCGTGGTGGAGGCGCCGAAGTCGACGTCGGAGCAGGAGTAGAAGGCCTCCGGGCTGTCGCTGCGCTGCCACACCGTGTAGAGGACCTGGCGGCCGGTGCGCTGCGGCAGGGTACCGGAGTAGGTGTAGGACCCGTTGACCGCGTTGCGGTCGACCTGCACCTTGGCCACCGGGGTCTGGTCGAGGTCCGACCACTTCAGCGGCTTGGTCGGGTCGTAGCCCGCCTTGGTGATGTAGACGGTCTGGGTGCCGACGTGCGGCGCGGTGGTGCGGAACTGGAAGGTGAAGGTCCCGGCCTTCACCGCGGTGGCCGGCCAGTCGGTGCGCGGCCAGTCCAGCGCCGCGTACTTGTCGCGGTTGGCCGAGCAGAGCTTGCCGTCCGGGATCAGCGCCTGGTGGTTGCCGTTGGCGTTGGCGATGTTGACCTCGTTCCAGTCGTACAGCGGCTGGGTGCCGCTCGCGGCGACGAGGTCCTTGCAGATCTGGGACACCGGGTGCTCGGGGCCCTCGGCGTAGCAGGCGGCGACCCGGCTGACGGGGTTGGTCATCGTGCCGTGGGCGCTGGCGGTGCCGGCGGTGGCACCGGCCACCGCGAGGAGCGCGGCGCCGATCACGCCGACGGACAGGGCATTGCGCTTGATGGACATGGGGTGGGGACTCCTTGACCGTCGTTCCGGGCACGTGTGGGGGAGGAGCGGGCACGCCTGCCCGTTCGGGGGCCGCCGGCCCGGCGCACGGCCCCCGGCCAGAGCGTAGGATTGGTCTGGACCAGATGGCAATAGCCGCGCGTACTGTGCTTGTTGACGGACTGTAGGCCCCCGAGCAGCGCAAAGGCCCGACGGACGGCCGTGGTTAGCCGTTCCATCGGGCCCCGTTAAGGCTCCGGAAAGGTCAGAGGTTCAGACTGTTGATCGTGTGAGCCTGGACGACCTTGCCGTGGATCTTGGCGTTTCCGCTGATCTCGTTGTGCACCGTGCCGGGCGCCCGATCGGGTCGATCCGGTGCGAACTCGTCGAGGATCGCCTGGAGTTCGGCCACCATGGTCCGGTCGTTGGCCAGCAGTCGGCGTAGCTTCGGCTCCCACTCGCCCTGTGCGCTCTGGGCGGCGACCTCGCGGCCGTCTTCCGGTGTCGCGATCAACTCGGCCTGGGTTTCGTCCAGTTCCTCGGAGGCCGACTCCGCCCTGCGACCGAACATCGCGGCAACGCGCGGCTTGACCCGTTCCCAGGCCGAGGTGACCATGAGGCCGGCCAGAACGGTCGCGCCCCTTGTGGCGATCTCCGTGATCTCGGGTTCCATACCGCCCCCTTGTTGTTCGTGGTGTCGGCACCACGGTAGGGCAGAGCCGGACGAAGCGTCAGAGGAACGTCCTGCCCTCGCCCCGGTACGTCGGCACGGTCCGTACGATCCGGTCGTCCTCGATCAGGTGCAGCTCGGCGAAGCGTTCGCACAGCTCACCCGCCTTGGCGTGCCGGAACCAGACCCGGTCGCCGATCAGCAGGTCGTCCGCCGCGGAGCCGAGCAGCGGGGTCTGCACCTCCCCGGCGCCCTCCATCGGGTCGTAGCGCAGCCCGGCCGGCAGGTACGGCACCGGCGAGCGGTCCGGGCCGGCCGCGCCGGAGGCCGGGTAGCCGCCGCCGAGGACGGTCACCACGCCGAGGCCGGGGCGGCGCACCACCGGCTGGCCGAAGAGCGCGGCCGGGCGGCCCCGGAACGTGCGGTAGTTGTCGAACAGCTGCGGCTGGTACAGCCCGGAGCCGGCCGCGACCTCGGTGACGGCGCGTTCGGCCACGGTGGACTCCACGCTGCCGGTGCCGCCGCCGTTGACGAACTCCAGGTCGGCCACCTGTCGCAGTCGCCGGACCGTCGCCGCGCGCCGCTCGGCCAGCTCGGCCCGGGCCTTGGCCTGCATCAGCCGGATCAGCCCGGAGCGCACCGGCCGGCCGGGCACCCGGTCGCCCACCCCGGCGACGTGCCCCTCGTACGCCATCAGGCCGACCACCCGGAAGCCCCGGCGGCGCTGGACGAGCTCGGCGAAGGCGCCGAGGTCCTCGGGGGTGCGCAGCGGTGAGCGCCGGGCGCCCACCCGGACCCGGCCGCCGAGCAGGTGCAGCGAGGTGTCCAGTTCCAGGCAGACCCGCACCTCGGCGTCGCCGCCGCGGGCCCGGTCGATCAGGTCCAGTTGGGCCGGGTCGTCCAGCACCACGGTGATCTCGCGGGCGGCCCCGGGGTCGGCGGTCAGCTCGGCGAAGCCGGCCCGGTCGGCGGAGGGGTAGGCGAGCAGGATGTCGCGGACGCCGGTGCGGGCCAGCCAGAGCGACTCGTCCAGGGTGAAGCTCATCACCCCGAGGAAGCCGTCCACGGCCAGCGCCCGCTCCAGCAGCGCCCGGCAGCGGATCGACTTGCTGGCCAGCCGGATCGGCTTGCCGCCCGCCCGGCGGACCAGGTCGGCCGCGTTCGCGTCGAACGCGGCGAGGTCCACGACGGCCACCGGCCCGTCCAGGTGGGCGGTGGCGCGGTCGTACCGGAGGCGGTCGGAGACCGGGGCGGGCGCGGTCGCGGGTGCGTCGAGGATCACCATGGGCGCAGGGTGCCACACCGCGCTACCGGTGGGTAGGCCCCGCGTACGGGGAACGTGCGGGGAAATGGGGCCGCTCGCGCGCGGTGGCATAGGGTCGGGCGGGTGGACCGCAAAGACTTCTCCAACCCGGCGTTCGTCGGCAAGAGCATCCCGAACCCCGGCTTCTCCGACGACGACGGCACCGCCGACCCGGCGCTCACCGAGGCCCTCGCGCGCTGGTCGCAGGACGGCGCGGCCGAGTCGGAGGTGCTGGCGGCGCTGACCCCCACCCGGCTGATGGTCCCGATCGTCGCGATCCTCGGCGAGGTCGAGGTGGACGCGCACGGGCACCGGCACGAGAAGACCAGCGACATGGCCGTCCCGGTGCTGGAGGCCCCGGACGGGCGCCGCGCGCTGCCGGCCTTCACGTCGCTGGAGGCGCTGGCCCGCTGGCGCGCCGACGCCCGTCCGGCGCCGACGGCGGCCCCGCAGGCCGCGATGGTCGCCTTCTCGGAGCGGGCCGACACGCTGCTGATCGACCCGGCCGGGCCGGTGCCGTTCCGGCTGAGCGGCGCCCGGCTGCGGGCGCTGGCGGAGAACCGGCCGTTCCTGCCGCCGGCCCTGGACCCGGAGGTGCGCGAGGCGGTCCGCGGGCTGCTGGCGGCGGAGCCGCAGGTGGTTACCGGGCTGCTGGCGGGCTCGGAGGGCTCCGACGGGGTGCTCGCGGTGGTGTTCGACCCGGCGCTGGACCAGGCGGGGCTGCAGGCGGCCGCGCAGCGGGTCGGGCGGGCGGTGGCCGCGGACCCGCTGCTGCGGGTGCGGCTGGACCGGGGGCTGGACCTCGCGGTGCTGCCGGCGAGTGCGGAGCTGCCGGGGGAGCCGCTCTACAGGCGTTGACGGAGCGGGAGGTCCGGCACGCGGGTGCCGGACCTCCCGCGAGCGGTCTCAGGAGTAGACCGGCCCGGTGAACTTCTCGCCCGGGCCCGCGCCCGGGGCGTCCGGGACGATCGAGGCCTCGCGGAAGGCGAGCTGGAGCGAGCGCAGCCCGTCGCGCAGCGGCGCGGCGTGGAAGTTGCTGATCTCCGGGGCACCGGCGGTGACCAGCCCGGCCAGTGCGGTGATCAGCTTGCGGGCCTCGTCCAGGTCCTTGTCCTTGTCGCCGCCCTCGGCGAGACCGCACTTGACGGCGGCGGCGCTCATCAGGTGCACCGCGACGGTGGTGATCACCTCGACGGCCGGGACCTCGGCGATGTCGCGGGTGAGGTCGTCGAAGCCGATCGCGTCGTCGTCCGCGCCGGGGTTCTGGGTGGGCTCGCTGCTCAAGGTGGGCTCGTTCCATCGTGTTCGGTCTGTCCGTACCCATGGAGCGTACAAGGGCCCCTTCGGTACCAGGACGCGGCCGTATCCGCGCCGGGAGGCGGCCGTTCCCCGCGCCGGGAGGCGGCCGCGCGAAGGGGCGGAATGGCGTTCGCCCCCCCGACGCTGTAAGCTTCGAGACTGACCGGCCGGGATCCCGTATGGGCACTCGGCCAGCAAGTGGAGGCTCCACTGAGGAGGCCCGAGAGGGCAACCGCGAAAGTCTCCCACCTGGTCGGCCTCAGGGTCGACGGGTCCCGGTCCGCGACGGGCGCCCCTGGCGCCGAGTCGCCGCAGCGCCCCTCACCGGGCGTCGCCCCCGGTTGTGTGGAGCCCCGCTTGTACCGAGCGGGGCTTTTTTCGTGTGGCGGTGTACGTACCGGACAGCGCAGCACGAATGAAGCCCCGCCCAGTGGTCGAGTCCACTACGTGCGACCGCCGTCCGACGGCCGCATCGCAGAAGGTGCAACCGAGGAGGCCCCATCAGCACCGAGCCCCGCATCAACGACCGGATTCGCGTCCCCGAGGTGCGACTCGTCGGTCCCAGCGGCGAGCAGGTCGGCATCGTGCCGCTTGCCAAGGCGCTGGAGCTCGCGCAGGAGTACGACCTCGACCTGGTCGAGGTCGCGGCGACCGCCCGGCCGCCGGTGTGCAAGCTCATGGACTACGGCAAGTTCAAGTACGAGTCGGCCATGAAGGCCCGTGAGGCGCGCAAGAACCAGGCGCACACGGTCATCAAGGAGATGAAGCTCCGGCCGAAGATCGACCCGCACGACTATGACACCAAGAAGGGTCACGTCGTCCGGTTCCTCAAGCAGGGCGACAAGGTCAAGATCACGATCATGTTCCGCGGTCGTGAGCAGTCCCGCCCCGAGCTGGGCTTCCGTCTGCTTCAGCGGCTTGCCGACGACGTCCAGGACCTGGGCTTCGTGGAGTCCTCGCCCAAGCAGGACGGCCGTAACATGATCATGGTCCTTGGCCCGCACAAGAAGAAGACCGAGGCGATGGCCGAGGCCCGCGCCCTCGCGGACGCCCGCAAGGCCGAGCGTCAGGGCCGCACCGCCGGCTCCGACGCCGCTGCGGACACCGAGGACGAGGACGTTGTGACCGAGGTCGAGGACGTCGAGGTCGAGGACGTCGTGACCGAGGACGAGGACGTCGCGACCGAGGCGCAGGACGCCCCGGCCGAGGCGCCGGCCGTCGAGGCCGACGCTCCGGTCGAGCAGCCGGCCGCCTCCCAGGGCGCCTGAGCCCTCACCGGCCAGGAGGCCCGGGAGACCGGCCCCCAGGGTGACGGGGCGGCCCGCCCGGTCACCGCAGATCCATCCAGTTCACGCCCGCGCGGCGCACGTCGCGCGGGCGCGGACGGGACTGACGAGGAGATACGGCGAAATGCCGAAGCAGAAGACGCACAGTGGCGCCAGCAAGCGCTTCAAGATCAGTGGCTCTGGCAAGGTGCTGCGCGAGCGCGCCGGCCGCCGCCACCTCCTGGAGCACAAGCCCTCGACGCTGACCCGCAAGCTGGCCGGGACCGTCGAGCTGGCCCCCGCTGACGCCAAGAAGATCAAGAAGCTTCTCGGCAAGTGATCGCCCTCCCGCCCGGCGCGAGCCGCGAGCGGGGCAGCTGATCCTTCCCGACCCATTCGAATGACGGACCACGTGAAGTAGTCCGTGGTCCAACCCAAGGAGTAATCAAGTGGCACGCGTCAAGCGGGCAGTCAACGCCCACAAGAAGCGCCGGGTCATCCTGGAGCGCGCCAGCGGCTACCGTGGCCAGCGTTCGCGCCTGTACCGCAAGGCCAAGGAGCAGGTCACCCACTCGCTGGTCTACAACTTCAACGACCGCAAGAAGCGCAAGGGCGACTTCCGTCAGCTGTGGATCCAGCGCATCAACGCTGCGGCCCGTGCCAACGGCATCACCTACAACCGCTTCGTGCAGGGCCTGAAGGCCGCCAGCGTCGAGATCGACCGCAAGATGCTGGCCGACCTGGCCGTCAACGACCCGGGTGCGTTCGCCTCCCTGGTCGAGGTCGCCCAGAAGGCGCTGCCGGCCGACGTGAACGCCCCGAAGGCCGCCGCCGACGCCGCCTGATCTTCCGAGATCGGTTGAGCTCTGACCGGACCCGCAGGCTCGCCTGCGGGTCCGGTCCTGCTTTCCCCCTCCTTCAGCGCCTCCGGAGAACGAGACCATGCCGAGCACCGACACCCCCCTGCTGACCTCCCTGCGCTCGCCGCGCGTCGTGGCCGCCCGCCGGCTGGCCAAGCGCAACCAGCGCACCAAGGAGCGCCGCTTCCTGGCCGAGGGCCCGCAGGCCGTCCGGGAGGCCATCGCCTTCGGCAGGCTGCCGGGCAGCGGCGAGCACGCCGTGGTCGAGGTCTACGCGACCCCGGAGGCCGCCGAGCGGCACGCCGGCATCGTCGAGGCCGCCCTGGTCGAGGGACTGCCGGTGCTGACCGCCACCGACGAGGTGATCGCCGAGATCTGCGACACGGTGACGCCGCAGGGCATCGTGGCGCTCTGCCGCTTCATCGACACCCCGTTCGCCGAGGTGCTCAAGGCCCGTCCGAAGCTGGTCGCGATCCTCGCCCACGTGCGCGACCCCGGGAACGCCGGCACGGTGCTGCGCACCGCCGACGCGGCCGGTGCGGACGCCGTGGTGCTCACCGACGCCTCGGTGGACCTCTACAACCCGAAGGCCGTCCGGGCCTCCGTGGGCAGCCTGTTCCACCTGCCGGTGGCGGTCGGGGTACCGGTCGAGGAGGCCGTCGGCAGGCTGCGCGAGGCCGGCGTCCGGGTGCTCGCCGCGGACGGCGCGGGGGAGCGCGACCTGGACCAGGAGCTCGACGAGGGCACCCTGGGGGCGCCCGGCGCATGGGTGTTCGGCAACGAGGCCTGGGGGCTTCCGGAGGAGACCCGCGCGCTCACCGACGAGGTCGTGCGCGTCCCGATCCACGGCCACGCCGAGAGCCTCAACCTGGCCACCGCGGCGGCGGTCTGCCTGTACGCCTCCGCCCGCGCCCAGCGCTCGCCCGGCGGCTGCCGCTCGAACGCCTGACGCACCCGGGGGCGCGTCAGGATCCACGCGGCAAGCCCTACTGCGCGGGCCTGGGAGGCGCTAGGGTCTGCCTCGGTGGGGGGAACGGCACGGTGGGTAATCGGGGAGGCAACCCATGGTCGGCAGCGGACCCGAGCTCGACCCGGACGACCTGCCGGACGGCCTGGTGGTCGCCGACGCGCTGGGCCGGGTGGTCTGCTTCAACCGGGCCGCGGCCCGGCTCACCGGCGTGCTCCCGCAGGCCGCGCTCGGCAGCGGGCTGGAGGACGTCCTCCCGCTGGAGGACCTGGACGGCCGCCGCTGGTGGCCGCTGACCGACCCGTACGGCGGCCTGGCCACCCGCACCCGCCAGCCGGAGCGCAACCTGCTGCTGCCCGGGGGGCGCGAGGTGCTGGTCTCCGCCCGGTACGTACGCAGCGCGCCGGGCGGGCCGCTGGAGCGCCTGGTGATCGCCCTGCGCGGCACCGAGGCCCGGCGCCGCACCGAGCGCAGCCACGCCGAGCTGATCGCCACCGTGGCGCACGAGCTGCGCTCCCCGCTGACCAGCGTCAAGGGCTTCACGGCGACGCTGCTGGCCAAGTGGGAGCGGTTCACCGACGGGCAGAAGCGGCTGATGCTGGAGACCGTGGACGCGGACGCCGACCGGGTCACCCGGCTGATCGCCGAGCTGCTGGACATCTCCCGGATCGACTCCGGCCGGCTGGAGCTGCGCAAGCAGGTGGTCGACCTGGCCGCGGCGGTGCGCCGGCACGTCGAGCGCAAGGTCGCCACCGGCATCCCCGAGGACCGCTTCGACATCCGGATCGGCGAACAGCTGACCGTCCTGTGGGCCGACCCGGACAAGGTCGACCAGGTGCTGGCCAACCTGCTGGAAAACGCGGTGCGGCACGGCGAGGGAACTGTCACCATCGAGGTGGCACCGGCCAAGGAGGTCGTCGAGGCGCCCGTCTGGGAGCGCAGCGGCACCCCGCCCCGCATCGTGGAAGGCACAGCGGTCACCGTGAGCGACGAAGGCAGCGGCATCCCCGAGGAGTCGATGCCCCGCGTCTTCACCCGCTTCTGGCGCGGCTCCAAGCGCGGCGGCACGGGCCTGGGCCTCTACATCGTCAAGGGCATCGTGGAGGCCCACGGCGGCTCGATCCGCGTCGACCGCGCGCCCGGCGGCGGCGCCCGGTTCCGATTTATCCTGCCCGCCGGGGTGCCCGACTTCATGCTCTGAAGGAGCATGAACGACAAGCACGGCATGCTCTGAAGGAGCATGCACGGCAAGCGCACCGCGTGCTCGGAGTTCCCGAGCAGGTCGGGCGTCGTCTCCCCGGACGGGCTTCGCGGCAGCGGTGATACCCGCTGCGACTACACTCGACCTTTGGCGTTGGCCCAAAGACCTTGAGCACGGACGAGCAGGAGCACGGGAAAGATAGAGATGTCGGCACCCAACAAGTCGTACGACCCGGTCGAGGTCGAGGCCCTCAAGCCCGAGGTGGTGGAGCAGGCGCGGGACGAGGCGATCGCCGCGTTCGCCGCCGCCGGCTCCCTGGACGAACTGAAGCAGGCCAAGGTCGCCCACACCGGCGACCGCTCCGCGCTCTCGCTCGCCAATCGCGAGATCGGCGCTCTGCCCCCGCACGCGAAGGCGGCGGCCGGAAAGCTGATCGGCCAGGCCCGCGGGGCGGTCAACCAGGCCCTCGCCAAGCGGCAGGCCGAGCTGGAGGCGGAGCGCGACGCCCGCGTGCTGGTCGAGGAGGCGGTGGACGTCACGCTGCCGTACGACCGCGCCCCGCGCGGCGCCCGGCACCCGCTGACCACGATGGCCGAGCTCATCGAGGACACCTTCGTCGCGATGGGCTACCAGGTCGCGGAGGGCCCCGAGGTCGAGGCCGAGTGGCTCAACTTCGACGCCCTCAACCTGGGCCCGGACCACCCGGCCCGCTCGATGCAGGACACCTTCTTCGTCCAGGCCCCGGACGGTTCCGCCGACTCCGGCGTGGTGCTGCGCACCCAGACCTCCCCGGTCCAGGCCCGCACCATGCTCGACCGCGAGCCCCCCGTCTACGTGGTCTGCCCGGGCCGGGTCTACCGGACCGACGAGCTGGACGCCACCCACACCCCGGTCTTCCGGCAGGTCGAGGGCCTCGCGGTGGACGAGGGCATCACCTTCGCCGACCTCAAGGGCACCATCGAGGTGCTGGTCGAGAAGCTGATCGGTGGCGGCCTGGAGCTGCGCTGGCGCCCGTCCTACTTCCCGTTCACCGAGCCGAGCGCGGAGATCGACCTCCAGTGCTTCGTGTGCCGCGGTGCGAGCGTCGGCAACCCGGACCGGCCGTGCCGGACCTGTTCCTCCGAGGGCTGGATCGAGCTCGGCGGCTGCGGCGTGGTCAACCCGCGGGTGCTGGTCGCCTGCGGCGTCGACCCCAACCGCTACAGCGGCTTCGCCTTCGGCCTGGGCCTGGAGCGGATCCTGATGAATCGTCACAACGTCGCCGACATGCGCGACATGGTCGAGGGTGACGTCCGCTTCACCCTCCCGTTCGGGATGGAGATCTGATGCGCGTCCCGCTTTCCTGGCTGCGCGAGTACGTCGACCTGCCGGCCGGCGAGACCGGCCGTGACGTCGCGGAGCGCCTGGTCCGGGCCGGCCTGGAGGTCGAGACCGTCGAGCGGATCGGCACGGACCTCAAGGGTCCGCTGGTGGTCGGCGAGGTGCTCTCCATCGAGGAGCTGTCCGGCTTCAAGAAGCCGATCCGGCACTGCTTCGTGAACGTCGGCGACGCCAACGGCACCGGCGAGCCGCAGGAGATCGTCTGCGGCGCGACCAACTTCGCCGTCGGCGACAAGGTCGTGGTCGTGCTCCCGGGCGCCGTGCTGCCCGGCCCGTTCCCGATCGCGGCCCGCAAGACCTACGGCCACACCTCGGCCGGCATGATCTGCTCCGCCCGCGAGCTGGGCATGGGCGACGACCACGACGGCATCATCGTGCTCCCGCCGGAGTTCGAGCCCGGCACCGACGCCATCGAGCTGCTCCAGCTCGTCGACGAGGTGCTCGACATCGCCGTCACCCCGGACCGCGGCTACTGCCTGTCCATGCGCGGCGTGGCCCGTGAGGCCGCCGCCGCGTACGGGCTGCCGCTGGCCGACCCGGCGCTGCTCGACGTGCCGCCGGCGAACTCCTTCGGCTACCTGGTGAAGGTCAACGACCAGGCCGGCTGCGACCGCTTCGTGGCCCGTACGGTCGTCGGCGTCGACCCGAACGCCAAGTCCCCGATCTGGCTGCAGCGCCGGCTCCAGAAGTCGGGCATCCGCCCGATCTCGCTGACCGTCGACATCACCAACTACGTGATGCTGGAGGTCGGCCAGCCGCTGCACGCCTACGACAAGCAGCGCGTGTCGGGCCCGATCACGGTCCGCCGGGCGGAGCAGGGCGAGAGCCTCACCACCCTCGACGGGGTCGAGCGCAAGCTCTCCGCCGAGGACCTGCTGATCTGCGACAACAGTGGCCCGATCGGCCTGGCCGGTGTGATGGGCGGCGCCTCCACCGAGATCCTCGACCCGGCCGCGGGCCCGGGCACCACCGAGGTGATCATCGAGGCGGCGCACTTCGACGCGGTCGCCATCGCCCGCAGTGCCAAGCGGCACAAGCTGCCCTCCGAGGCGTCCAAGCGCTTCGAGCGCGGCGTCGACCCGGAGGCCGCCCGCGCCGCCGCGCAGCGCGCCGTCGACCTGCTGGTCCTGATCGCCGGCGGCACCGCCGAGGCCGGGGTCACCGACATCGCGGCCCCGCACCCGGTGCGCACCATCACCATCGCCGCCGACCTGCCCGACCGGGTGGCCGGCACCGGGTACGGCCGCGAGACCGTCACCCGGCGCCTGCAGGAGATCGGCTGCTCGGTCTCCGGCGCCGACGTCCTGGAGGTCACCCCGCCGACCTGGCGCCCGGACCTCACCGACCCGTACGACCTCGCGGAGGAGGTCATCCGGCTGGAGGGCTACGACAACGTCCCCGCCCGGATGCCCGACGTTCCCCCGGGCAAGGGCCTGACCGAGGCCCAGCGGGTGCACCGCCGGATCGGCGTCGCGCTGGCCGGGGCCGGCTACGTCGAGGTCAACAACTACCCGTTCCTCGGCGAGACCGCCTTCGAGGCGCTCGGCCTGGAGGCGGACGACCGGCGCCGCCGCACGGTGAAGCTGGTCAACCCGCTGAACGACGAGGAGCCGGCGCTGCGCACCACGCTGCTGCCGGGCCTGCTCGGCGCGCTGCGGCGCAACGTCGGCCGGGGCAACACCGACCTGGCGATCTTCGAGACCGGCACCGTCTTCCTGCCCAAGGACGAGCTGAGCGTGGCCCCGCGTCCGGCGGTCGACCACCGGCCCAGCGACGAGGAGCTGGCCGCGCTGGACGCCGCGCTGCCGGACCAGCCGCGCCGGATCGCGGTCGCCCTCGCGGGCGAGCGGCTGCCGTCGGGCTGGTGGGGCAAGGGTGCCCAGGCCTCCTGGGCGGACGCCGTCGAGGCGGCCCGCACGGTGGCCCGGGCGGCCGGCATCGAGCTGACCGTCCGGCAGGGCCAGCTGGCCCCGTGGCACCCGGGCCGTTGCGCCGAGCTGCTGGTGGCCGGCACCGACCGGGTGGTCGGCCACGCCGGTGAGCTGCACCCGCGGGTGGTCAAGGCGCTCGGGCTGCCGGCCCGCACCGCCGCGATGGAGATCGACATCGACCTGCTCACCGCCGACGGCGCCGAGCGGGTCGGCGGCCCGACCGTCTCCGGTTTCCCGGTGGCGACCCAGGACGTCGCGCTGATCGTCGACACCGCTGTCCCGGCCGCCGAGGTCGAGGCCGCGCTGCGCTCCGGCGCGGGCGAACTGCTGGAGGCCATCCGGCTGTTCGACGTGTTCACCGGTGAGCAGGTCGGCGAGGGCAAGAAGTCGCTGGCGTACGCGCTGCGCTTCCGCGCGACCGACCGCACCCTGACCGCCGACGAGGCGACCGCCGCCCGCGAGGCGGCCGTCGCCGAGGCTGTCGCCCGCACCGGCGCGGTGCTGCGCGGCGTCTGACGCGGCCGTAGTACCCAGGAGGGCCCCGCCCCGGACCACGCGTCCGGGGCGGGGCCCTTTCCACTTCCCCGGGTTGACACTGCCCCGGGTTGACGGTGCGTCGGTCCATCGTTTATCTCTTTACCTATGGAAGTAGATAAAGACGATGCCGACCAGCCCTCCCCGATCGAGTTCCGCCTGGACCCGGCCTCCGGCGTCCCGACCTACCTGCAGCTCGTGCAGCAGGTCGAACAGGCGCTGCGGATGGGCTGGTTGACCGAGGGGGACCGGCTGCCCCGGGTGCGCGAGGTGGTGGCCGGGCTGGCGATCAACCCGAACACCGTGCTCAAGGCGTACCGCGAACTGGAGCACCGCGGCCTCGCGGCCGGCCGCCGGGGCCAGGGCACCTTCGTGCGGGGCCTGCCCGCCGGGGTGGTGCCGCTGCGCGAGCGGGCCGCGCTGCGCCGCGGGCTGCTGGACTGGATGCGCTCGGCGCGGACCGCCGGGCTGGACGAGGAGGGGATGGCCGCGGTGTTCGAGGACGCGCTGCGCGACCTGCGCGAGGACCGGGACGGGGTGGTGGCCTGATGGCCGTGGACACGGTGATCGACTGCGCCGGGCTCGGCAAGCGCTACCGGCGCTCCTGGGCGCTGCGGGACTGCCGGCTCGCCCTCCCCGCCGGGCACGTGGTGGCCCTGGTCGGCCCCAACGGCGCCGGCAAGACCACGCTGCTCAGCCTGGCCGCCGGACTGACCCTGCCGAGCGAGGGCGCGCTGACCGTCCTCGGCGACCAGCTGCCCGGCTCCCCGCGCGCGTTGGACCGGATCGGCTTCGTCGCCCAGAACGCCGCGCTCTACCCCGGCGTGCCCGTGCGCGACCTGCTGGCGATGGGCCGTCACCTCAACCGCCGCTGGGACGACGCCCGGGCCCGTACCCACCTGGACGGCCTGGGCATCCCGCTGGACCGCAAGTACGGCCGCCTCTCCGGCGGTCAGCAGGCCCAGGTCTCGCTCGCGCTGGCACTCGCCAAGCGCCCCGAACTCCTGCTGCTGGACGAGCCCCTGGCCGCTCTCGACCCGCTCGCGCGGCACGACTTCATGGCCGTGCTGCTGACCGCGGTGGCCGAGGACGGGATGTCGGTGGTGTTCTCCTCGCACGCCGTCAACGAACTGGAGCAGAGCTGCGACTACCTGGTGGTGCTCGGCGCCGGCCGGGTCCAGGTCGCGGGGGAGGTGGACGACCTGCTGGCCGGCCACCGGATGCTCACCGGCCCGACCGCCGAGGCCGACCGGGTGGCCGGACAGCTTCCGGTGGTCCGCGACCGCCGGGCCGGCGCCCAGTCCCACCTGCTGGTCCGCACCGGCGGCGTGGACGCCCCGGTCTCCGGCTCCTGGCACCAGCAGCGCGTCGGGCTGACGGAGTTGGTGCTCGCCTACCTGCGCGAGCCGGCCGCCTCCGCCCTCCCCGGCCCGCGCGGGGCCGTCCACCCGAACGAGAAGGTGCTGCTGCCGTGAGCTCCCTGTCCCTCGCCCCGCCCCGCTCCGCCGTCCTGCGGGCGGCCGGGCTGCGGCACCGGCCCGCGCTGCTGACCCTGCTGACGGTGATGGCCGCGATCTCCCTCGGGCTGCTGGTCCACGGCTGGTACCTGCACGACGGCCTGGCCCGCACCGGCGCGGCCTCCTGCGACCCGGCCACCGACGCCTGCATGGCCATGTACAAGCAGTTCCTGCGCGAGTACGGCGACGGCCTGCTGGCGCTCGACTCCGTGTTCTACGTCCTCGGCGGGGCCTTCGGGGCCTTCCTCGGAGGCCCGCTGCTGGCACGGGAGTTCGAGCACGGCACGGTGCGTTTCGCCTGGACCCAGGGCGCCGGGCGGACCCGCTGGACGGTGGGCGGCCTGGTCATGGGCGGCGCGGTGCTGGCCGTCGTGGCGGCGCTGTTCGGGCTGCTGCTGCGCTGGTGGAGCGGGCCGCTGACGCTCCGGGTCGGGGGGTTCAGCCCGGAGGTCTTCGTGCAGACTCCGCCGGTGCTGGTCGGACGGGTGCTGGTGGCCTTCGGGGTCGCGGTGCTGGCCGGTGCGGTGCTCCGCCGTACGGTGGTCGCGGTGGGGGCCGGCCTGCTGGCCTCGGTCGCGCTGCCGTTCCTCGCCCACTCCGTGCGCGCGCACTACCTGCCTCCGCTGGAGGACGCGGTGCACTCCATGAAGCCCATGGCGCTGGACGACCGCTGGGTGCTGAACGTCTGGTTCTCCGACCCGGCCGGGAAGCGGATCCCGACCGGCGCCTTCTACGACATCGGCGGGGACTTCGCCCACCTCCAGGAGCTGGTGCGCGACGGCGGCTACACCGCGCACGAGGTGTACCAGCCGGCGAGCAGGTTCTGGCCGTTCCAGTTCATCGAGTTCGGCTGGACGCTCCTGCTCGCGGTGGCGCTGTGCGCGGCGGCGGTCTGGTGGGTGCGGCGCCGGGCGTTCTGAGCCCCGGCCGCCAAGATCTCTTGAAGAGGTTCCGTCAAAACCCTTGCGGGAGTGCGGCGTCAGGGCTTTTCCTTTTTCTCGTTAGGAAAGTTTCCTAACCCACGAGGAATCGGAGCGTCCCATGCGCCCTCAGCCCCGTCGTGCCCTCCGCATCGCCCTCGCCGCCGCCCTGGTGGCCGCGCCGCTGACCGTCGCGGCCACCTCGGCGGCCCAGGCCGCCCCGTCGCCGGCCGCCGCCGTCCAGTTCAAGGGGGTCGGGCTGGACGACCCGCACAAGAAGGACATCGCCATGCAGCTGGTGTCCAGCGCGGAGAACTCGTCGCTGGACTGGAAGGCCCAGTACAAGTACATCGAGGACATCAAGGACGGCCGCGGCTACACCGCCGGCATCATCGGCTTCTGCTCCGGCACCGGTGACATGCTGGACCTGGTCCAGCACTACACCGACCTCAAGCCCGGCAACATCCTGGCCAAGTACCTGCCGGCCCTGAAGAAGGTCAACGGCAGCGAATCGCACGCCGGCCTCGGCTCCGCCTTCGAGAAGGACTGGGCCACCGCCGCCAAGGACACCGTCTTCCAGCAGGCCCAGAACGACGAGCGCGACCGGGTGTACTTCAACCCCGCCGTCAACCAGGCGAAGAGTGACGGCCTGCGCGCGCTCGGCCAGTTCGCCTACTACGACGCCATCGTCATGCACGGCCCGGGCAACAGCTCGGACAGCTTCGGCGGCATCCGCGCCGCCGCCATGAAGAAGGCCAGGACGCCCGCCCAGGGCGGCGACGAGGCCACCTACCTCAAGGCCTTCCTGGACGCCCGCAAGGTGGTCATGAAGAAGGAGGAGGCGCACTCGGACACCAGCCGGGTCGACACCGAGCAGCTGGTCTTCCTCAACGCCAAGAACTTCGACCTCAACCCGCCGCTGAAGTGGAAGGTCTACGGCGACAGCTACGCCATCAACAGCTGACGCCCCGACAGGCGAAAGGGCCCGGCGGCCGTGAACCGGCCGCCGGGCCCCGCCGTCCGTCCCGCCGCGGGTGTCAGGCGCTCGCGGTGTAGTCGTAGAAGCCCCGGCCGGACTTGCGGCCCAGCAGGCCGGCGTCGACCATCCGGGAGAGCAGCGGGGGAGCGGCGTACAGCGGCTCCTTGTACTCGTCGTACATCGACTCGGCGATCGAGACGATGGTGTCCAGGCCGATCAGGTCGCACAGCCGCAGCGGGCCCATCGGGTGGGCGCAGCCGGCCTCCATGCCCTTGTCGATGTCCGAGGCGGTGGCCACGCCCGTCTCGAACATCCGCACCGCGGACAGCAGGTACGGCACCAGCAGCGCGTTGACCACGAAGCCGGCCCGGTCACGGGCGCGGATCGGCTCCTTGCCGAGCACCTGGGAGGCGAAGGCCTCGACCCGCTCGGTGGTGGTCGCCGAGGTGGTCAGGGTCGGGATGACCTCGACCAGCTTCTGCACCGGCGCCGGGTTGAAGAAGTGCAGGCCGATCACCTGCTCCGGGCGGCTGGTGGCGGCGGCCAGCTTCACGATCGGGATCGAGGAGGTGTTGGAGGCGAGGATCGCGTCGCGGCGCTCGACCACCCGGTCCAGGGTCTCGAAGATCCGGACCTTGATGTCCTCGCGCTCGGCGACGGCCTCGACCACCAGGTCGCGGTCGGCGAAGTCGGACAGCTCGACGGTGAAGGACAGCCGGGCCAGCGCCTCGTCCCGCTCCTCGGGCGTCAGCTTGCCCCGCTTGACGGCCGTCTCCAGGGAGTTGGTCAGCCGGGTGCGGCCGAACTCCAGCGCCTCACCGCTGGCCTCCGACACCAGGACGTCCAGCCCGGCCCGGGCGAAGACCTCGGCGATTCCCGACCCCATCAGGCCGCAGCCGATCACTCCGACGCGCGCGATGTCACTCACTCAGTTGCCCTTCGACGGTGCTGGGGGTCGCCCAGCCAGCGGGTGGCCCAGCGAGCTGCTGGACAACGGGCCGGTGCGCCGGAATGGGTGCACCGGTCACCGCCCCGACGACGTTACTACTCCGTACCGGCCAGTAGGTCACCCCCTCCCCGGCAGGGTGCCACGGCCGGGAGTCCCCCGAACGAGTGAGGCGGCGACCCCGGACCCGTGTGCCCGGGCCCGGCTCCGCCCGGCGCCCGACAGAATGCCGCAGACGGGGGCCGGGGGCGGAAGAGGACAGGGCCGGACACGCGAAGGGAGTACGGGGTGTCGACGGGATCGCTCGCAGGACAGGTTGCCCTGATCACCGGGGCCGGCCGGGGCATCGGCCGGGAACTCGCCATCGGCCTGGCCGCCGAGGGGATGTCCGTCGGCCTGGTCGGCCGCACCCACGAGACACTGACCGACACCCTCAAGGAGTGCGTCAGGCGCGGCTCCCGGGGTGTCGCCGTGACCGCCGACGTGACCCGCCCCGGCTCGGTGCGCGAGGCGGTCCGGCTGGTCGAGCGCGACCTCGGGCCGATCGACCTGCTGGTCAACAACGCCGGCCTGGTCGACCGCGCCGAGGTGCCGCTCTGGGAGACCGACGCCAACCAGTGGTGGCAGGTGATCGAGACCAACCTGCGCGGCCCCTACAACCTGCTGCGCTGCGTGCTCCCCGGCATGGTCGCCCGCCGGCGCGGCCGGGTGATCAACCTCAACTCCGGCTTCGCCCTGCGCCCGGACGGCGACTACACCGCGTACGCCACCTCCAAGGGCGCGCTGCTCCAGCTCTCCGACAACATGGCGGACTCGCTGGCCCGCAACGGCATCGTCGTCCTCGACATCAGCCCGGGCGCGGTGGCCACCGACATGACCGCCGGGATGCCGATGTTCAAGGGCACCACGGACTGGGGCTCCATCCCGTACATGGTCGCGGTCACCGTGGACGCGGCCCGCGGCCGCTTCGACGGGCTGCACGGGCGCTTCATCCACGCCGGCCGGGACGACCTGGAGGAACTGGTCAACCGGGCCGACGCGATCTGCGCCGCGGACGCCCGCACGCTGCGGCTGCGCCCGTACAAGGACGACGACCCGATGGTCTGACCAGGGCTTTCAGGCGCAGAGCCGGCTGGCGGTCACCGGCGTGAGTCCCGCCTTGGCCAGGCCGTCCAGGATGCCGGGCAGCGCGTCCACCGTGCACTGGTGCCCCATGTGCAGCGCCACCACCGAGCCGCCGCGCACCGAGTTCAGCACCCGGCGCTGCAGCTCGGCGGCCGAGGGGTCGTTGTAGTCGCGCGGGTCGACGTCGAAGGACAGCACGTGCTCGTACCCGACCGCCCTGGCCTGCTCGCGCACCATCGGGGTGGCGTACTGCGCGGCGGAGGGGCGGAACCAGCGGCCGATCGAGCCGGTGAGCCGCTGCAGGCGCTCGGCGCACTGGGCGATCTCGGCGCGCGCCTGGTCGGGCGCCATGGCCGAGATGTTGAGGTGGTTCTGGGTGTGGTTGCCCAGCTCGTGGCCGCCGTCCAGGATCCGCCGGGCCATCTGCGGCTGCTGGTCGAACCAGCTGCCGACGACCATCACGGTCACCTTGGCACCGCGCTGCTCGGCGGCCTCCAGCAGGGCGGTGGCCAGCTTCGGGTCGCCGCTGCCGTGGAAGGTGAGCGCCACGTTCCTCCCGGTGCGCGGCCCGTACGCGACCTCGGCCGGGGTGCCGGGCGCGAGCGGCGGCAGCACGGGCGGGGCCGGCGGGGCGGAGGGCTGGGCGGCGGCCGCGGCGGCGGTCGGCCCACCGTCGGGCCCGGGTTCCGCCGGGGCGGTGGGCGCGGGGGAGGCCGGGCCCTCCGCGCCGTTCCAGGCCGGGTCGGTGGTGTGCTGCGGGTCCACGGTCCCGGGGTGCGCGGCGAGTGCCCCCGGGTCGGCCCGGCGGAGCGTTCCGGTGCCGCACGCGGTGAGCAGGCCGCCGGTGGCGGCGAGGGCGGCGATCCGGGCGGTGGCGCGCAGTACGGTGCGGCGGTCGGCAGTCATCGGCAGCCAGCATAGAGAGGACGGCTCCGGCGGGCGATCCGACCCGACCGGGCCCGCACCGGCTTTGACGTGCACACACCCTGCGACCGGGTGTTGCGTAAACCTGAACTCCCGCTGTTTCCGCGGTGTGTCCTTGGATACGATCACCGCGCACCGTGAGTTGACCGGCGGTGGCCAAACTCTTCCGGCATTGCGCATTGGGGGCGGACAGGATGTACGAGGACGGCGCGGCGACCGGCCGGAGCACGGACACCGAGTGGGACTGGGCCAGAGCCGAGGACTGGCAGCCCCCGAGCGAGCTGGACACCGGTGTCCCGCACACCGCCCGGATGTACGACTACTACCTCGGCGGCAAGGACAACTTCGAGGCCGACCGCAAGGCCGCCCAGGCCGCGATATCCGCCTACCCCGCGCTGCCGCTGCTGGCCCGCACCAACCGGCAGTTCCTCGGCCGCGCCGTGGAGTTCGTCGCGAGCCGGGGCGTGCGCCAGTTCGTCGACATCGGCACCGGCATCCCGGCGGTCGGCTCCACCAACGAGGTCGCCCAGCGGGTCGCCCCGGACGCCCGGGTGGTGTACGTGGACAACGACCCGATCGTCGCCACCCACGCCCGCGCCCTGCTGGCCGGCCACCCCACCGGGCACACCTCGGTGATCGAGGCCGACCTGCGCGACCCGGCCGCCATCCTCGGCCACCCCGCGCTGGCCGACGCCGTCGACCTCTCCCGGCCGGTCGCGCTGATGCTGGTCGCCGTGCTGCATTTCATCCGCGACGAGGAGGGTGCGCAGCAGATCGTCCGCACCCTGCGCGACGCGCTCGCCCCGGGCAGCGCGCTGATCCTCTCCCACGGCAGCCCCGACTTCGCCTCCCGCGAGAGCGCCTCCGAGGGCACCCGCATCTACCGCAGCGCCAGCGCCCCGCTCGTGCTGCGCCCGCGGTCCGGCGTCGAACCCTTCTTCGGCGACTTCGAGTTCGCCGGCCCCGGGCTCGTCCAGCTCCCGCTCTGGCGCCCCGTCGCGGGCCACGTGCCCACCTCCGAACTCCCCGAGGGCTGGCAGGACGTCTCGGCGTACGCCGGTGTCGCCTTCAAGAAGTAGCCCCGAGCGTCCCTCGGGGTCCGGTCCCGGTGCCTCCCTCCTGCGCCGGGACCGGACCGTCGAAGCCTAGGGACCGCCACTGACAGTCCCTCACCGTCGTGGGTACCCTGCGACGTGACCACCACCGACCTGCCTCCGCTGCCCCCCGGCGTCGCCGAACTGCTGCGGGCCGTCGACGCCCCGCCCCGCCTGGTCGCCCACCTCGCCCTGGTGCACGAGGTGGCCGGGGAGATCGTCGGCTTCTGCGCCCGCGCGGGCCTGGCCTTCGACCACGAGGCCGTCCTGTACGGCGCCGCCACCCACGACATCGGCAAGACCGTCCACCCCGAGGAGCTCTCCGCCCCCGGCTCCCTGCACGAGCCCGCCGGATACGCCCTGCTGCTCGCCCGGGGCGTCCCCGAGCACCTCGCCCGCTTCGCCCGCGGCCACGCGAGCTGGGACGGACCCGGCGTCACCGTCGAGTCACTGCTGGTCAGCCTGGCCGACAAGGCCTGGAAGAACAAGCGGGTCCCGGACCTGGAGGACCTGGTGGTCGAGCGCCTCGCCGCCGCCGGCGGGCAGGAACGCTGGGAAGCCTTCCTCGCCCTGGACGACCTGCTCACCCGGATCGGCGAGGACGCCCCGCGGCGGCTCGCCGTCCAGGCCGCCCACCCGGTGCGGACCGGGTGAAAATCGGCGCGACACGACGGGCGGGCCGGTGTTAGCTTCCGCGACATGGAACCCCTGAGCGAGAACGAGATCCGCGCGTCCTTCGTCAACTGCTCCAAGGGCGAGGCCCGCCGGCTCAACCTGCCCCGGGGCCTGGCGGAGCTGCCCTGGGAGCACCTGGACTTCCTCGGCTGGCGGGACCAGGGCGCGCCCGACCGGGCGTACCTGGTGGCGCCGTACCAGGGCGAGCCGGTCGGCCTGACGCTGCGCTCGCCGGTGATCCGGCGCAGCCTGACCAAGACCAACGTGTGCTCGCTGTGCATCACCGCGCACGCCGGGTCCGGGGTCGCGCTGCTCGCCGCCCGCCGGGCCGGGGCGGCCGGGCGCGAGGGCAACACGGTCGGCACCTACATCTGCGCCGACCTCGCCTGCTCCCTCTACGTGCGCGGGCTGAAGAAGTCCACCCTGGTCACCCGGCCCGACGAATCGCTGCCGCTGGAGCTGCAGATCGACCGGACGGTGGGCAACCTCGGCGGCTTCCTCGCCAAGGTGCTCGCCACCGCTGCCGTGTAACGGCTCCGGGCCTGTCCGTGCCCGGGCCTGTCCGTGCCCGGGCCTGTCCGTGCCCGCGCGGCCCGGCGCCCGTACGGTTCGGTGCCCGCGCGGCTCAGGTCCGGCGCAGCTGGTCCAGCTCGCGGCGCTCCCGCTTGGTCGGCCGCCCGGCCCCCCGGTCCCGCGTCCCGGCCGCCGCGACGAACTCGCGCGGCGGCCGCGGCGGGCTGTTGTCGACCAGGCACTGCGCCGCGACCTCGGCGCCGACCCGCTTGCGGATCAGCTTCTGCACCACCACGACCCGTTCGTGGCCCTCCTCGCGGACCCGCACCTCGTCCCCGGGCTTCAGCGCCTGGGCCGGCTTGGCCCGCTCGCCGTTCACCTTGACGTGCCCGGCCCGGCAGGCGGCCGCCGCCAGCGCCCGCGTCTTGACCAGCCGGACCGACCAGATCCAGCTGTCCACCCGCACGCTTCCCTCGTGTTCAGCCATCCCCGGAGCCTACCCAAGGCCGGCCGCCGGTCAGCCCTGGGCGGCGCGCGGCGCCTCCTGGACCGCCCAGCCGTTCCCGTCCGGGTCGTTGAAGAACACGAAGTTGTTCCACGCCTCGCCGTGCCCGTCCGCCCGGCCCCCCGCCACGAAGTGCTGGACCGGGCTGACCGCCACGCCCCGCGCCGCCAGTTCGGCGTGCGCCCTCTCGATGTCCGGCACCACCAGCTGGAGCCCCTTGACCGATCCGGGCGGAGAGTCGATCACCCCCTTGCCCACCACGATGGAGCAGGACGAGCCGGGGGGCGTCAGCTGGACCACCCGGATCCCGTCCCGCAGCAGGGTGTCGTGGTCGACGGTGAACCCGGCCTGCTCCTCGTAGAAGAGCTTCGAGCGGTCCACGTCCGACACCGGGACCACCACGACTTCGAGTTTCCACTCCATCGCCCTCACCCCTCTCGGTCGGGCTCTTCCAGTATCCGTCCGTCATCGCTCCCGGGGGCCGTCGGATAGCCTGAGAACACGATGAATCCCCAGACCACGCCCGCCGCGACCCCGCCGGACACCGCCTTGGCCACCCCGTGGGGCGCCTTCGAGCTCACCCGTTTCCCCGTGGACCCGCGCGAGCGGCTGCGGGCCTGGGACGCCGCCGACGAGTACCTGCTGCGCCACCTGGCGGGCGAGGCCGACAGCGCGGCCGGCGCCGCGACGGAGCTGGCCGGCCGTACGGTCGCCGTCCTCGGCGACCGCTGGGGCGCGCTGACCACCGCGCTGGCCGAGTACCGGCCGGTCCAGATCACCGACTCCCACCTCGGCCGGCAGGCCACCCTGGCCAATCTGGCCCGGGCCGGCGCCGCCGTCGACGAGACCCGGCTGCTCACCACCCGGGACGCCCCGCCGGAGCGGATCGACGTGCTGCTGGTGCGCGTCCCCAAGAGCCTGGCCCTGCTGGAGGACCAGCTGCACCGGCTCGCCCCCGCGCTCCACGAGGGCACCGTGGTGATCGGCTCCGGCATGGTCACCGAGATCCACACCTCCACGCTCCAGCTCTTCGAGCGGATCCTCGGGCCGACCCGCACCTCACTGGCCGTGCGCAAGGCCCGGCTGATCCTCTGCACCCCGGACCGGGCGCTCGACGCCGGTCCCAACCCGTGGCCGCACCGCTACGCGCTGCCGTCGGACATCGGCGCCGCCTCCGGCCGTACGGTCGTCAACCACGCGGGCACCTTCTGCGCCGACCGGCTGGACATCGGCACCCGCTTCTTCCTGGCCCACCTGCCCGTGCCCGCCCCCGGCGCCCGGGTGGTGGACCTCGGCTGCGGCAACGGGGTGGTCGGTACGGCCGCCGCGCTGGCCGGGCCCGGCGCGGAGCTGGTCTTCGTGGACGAGTCGCACCAGGCGGTGGCCTCCGCCGAGGAGACCTTCCGCACCAACCTGGGCCCGGACGCCCCGGCCGGGTTCCTGACCGCCGACGCCCTGGCGCCGGACGTGGTCGCCGCCGGCTCGGTGGACCTGGTGCTCAACAACCCGCCGTTCCACTCCCACCAGGCCACCACCGACGCCACCGCCTGGAGGATGTTCACCGGCGCCAAGCGGGCGCTGCGGCCCGGCGGGGAACTCTGGGTGGTCGGCAATCGCCACCTCGGTTACCACGTCAAGCTGCGCCGCCTCTTCGGCAACTGCCAACTCGTCGCCGGTAACCCCAAGTTCGTGGTGCTGCGGGCCGTCAAGCGCTGACCGGGCCGCCTCGCCCCGACGGGGTCCGGCACGCACTCCTTGCATGAATTTTCCGCCACGCGTATATTCATGCCACGACTAAGGAGGAACGCCATGGCATTGCGAGTCGCCGTCGCCGGCGCGAGCGGTTACGCGGGCGGCGAGGTGCTGCGCCTGCTGCTCGGCCATCCGGAGGTGGAGATCGGGGCGCTTACCGGCGGCTCGAACGCGGGCACCGGACTGGGCGCGCTCCAGCCGCACCTCCTCCCGCTCGCCGACCGCGTCCTGGAGGCCACCACCCCCGAGGTGCTGGCCGACCACGACGTGGTGTTCCTGGCGCTGCCGCACGGCCGGTCCGCCGCCGTCGCCGAGGAGCTCGGCCCGAACGTCCTGGTGATCGACTGCGGCGCCGACTTCCGGCTCAGGGCCGCCGCCGACTGGGAGCAGTTCTACGGCTCCGCGCACGCCGGCACCTGGCCCTACGGCCTGCCCGAACTCCCCGGCCACCGCGCCGCGTTGAAGGGCAGCAACCGGATCGCCGTGCCCGGCTGCTACCCGACGGCCGTCTCCCTGGCGCTGTTCCCCGCCTACGCCGCGCAGCTCGCCGAGCCGGAGGCCGTGGTGGTCGCCGCCTCCGGCACCTCCGGCGCAGGCAAGGCCGCCAAGCCGCACCTGCTGGGCAGTGAGGTGATGGGCAGCGTCAGCCCGTACGGCGTCGGCGGCGTCCACCGGCACACCCCGGAGATGGCGCAGAACCTCACCCCGCTCGCGGGCGAGCCGGTCTCCGTCTCCTTCACCCCCACCCTCGTCCCGATGCCGCGCGGCATCCTCGCCACCTGCTCGGCCAAGGCCCGGCCGGGGGTGACGGCGCAGAGCCTGCGCGCCGCCTACACCGAGGCGTTCGCGGACGAGCCCTTCGTCCACCTGCTGCCCGAGGGCCAGTGGCCGCAGACCAGCAGCGTCTACGGCGCCAACACCGCCCTGGTCCAGGTCGCCCTGGACGCCGCCGCCGGGCGGATCATCGCGATCAGCGCGATCGACAACCTGGTCAAGGGCACCGCCGGCGGCGCGGTGCAGAGCATGAACATCGCCCTCGGCCTGCCCGAGGAGCTCGGCCTTCCCGTGAACGGAGTCGCACCGTGAGCACGACCACCAACGTCGGAGTGACCGCAGCCAAGGGCTTCCGCGCCGCCGGTGTGACCGCCGGCATCAAGGCCTCCGGCACTCCCGACCTCGCCCTGGTGGTCAACGACGGCCCCTCGCTCGCGGCCGCCGGCGTCTTCACCGCCAACCGGGTCAAGGCCGCGCCGGTGCTCTGGTCCGAGCAGGTCCTCAAGGGCGGCCGGGTCTCCGCGGTCGTCCTCAACTCCGGTGGCGCCAACGCCTGCACCGGCCCGCTCGGCTTCCAGGACACCCACGCCACCGCGGAGAAGGTCGCCGCGGAGCTGGGCCTCGGCGCGGGCGAGGTCGCCGTCGCCTCCACCGGCCTGATCGGGGTGCGGCTGCCGATGGACATCCTGCTCCCCGGGGTCGCCCTGGCCGCCGGCGAGCTCGGCGAGGACGGCGGCGAGGCCGCCGCGATCGCCATCAAGACCACCGACACGGTGCACAAGACCGCCCAGTACACCAGCCCGGCCGGCTGGACGGTCGGCGGCATGGCCAAGGGCGCGGGCATGCTCGCCCCGAGCCTCGCCACCATGCTGGTCGTCCTCACCACCGACGCCGACCTGGACAGCGCCGCCCTGGACGCCGCGCTGCGCGGCGCCACCCGCACCACCTTCGACCGGATCGACTCCGACGGCTGCATGTCGACCAACGACACCGTGCTGCTGCTGGCCTCCGCCGCCTCCGGCACCACCCCGGAGCAGGCCGAGTTCGCCGAGGCCGTCCGCACGGTCAGCGCCGACCTGGCCCGCCAGCTGATCGGCGACGCGGAGGGCGCGAGCAAGGAGATCCGGATCGACGTCACCGGCGCCGCCACCGAGGACGAGGCGGTCGAGGTCGCCCGGACGATCAGCCGCAACAACCTGCTCAAGTGCGCCATCCACGGCGAGGACCCCAACTGGGGCCGGGTGCTGGCCGCGATCGGCACCACCTCCGCCGCCTTCGACCCGAACGAGCTGGACGTCGCCATCAACGGCGTCTGGGTCTGCAGGGCCGGCGGCGTGGGCGAGGACCGCGACCTGGTGGACATGAAGGGCCGCGAGGTCGTCATCACCGCGAACCTCAACGCCGGTACGGCGGGCGCCACGCTGTGGACCAACGACCTGACGGCCGACTACGTTCACGAGAACAGCGCCTACTCGACCTGATCCGCGTCACTTCGTCCGCGACACCCTGAGCCACGACACCCCGAGCCGCGACACCTGATCCGCGACATCCTCCCCCAGCCTGCGGCCGGGGGAGCCCCATCGACGAGGGAATCCCGTGCAGATCGCACCCAAGGGCGAACAGGCCCGCAACAACACCGCGTTGCCCAAGGCCATGACGCTGATCGAGGCGCTGCCGTGGCTGGAGCGCTTCCACGGCAAGACCGTCGTGATCAAGTTCGGTGGCAACGCGATGGTGGACGAGAGCCTCAAGGCCGCCTTCGCCCAGGACGTCGTCTTCCTGCGCTACGCCGGTCTGCACCCCGTCGTGGTGCACGGTGGCGGCCCCCAGATCAGCGCCCAACTCGACCGGCTGGGCCTGGAGTCGAGCTTCACCAACGGCCTGCGGGTCACCACCCCGGAGACCATGGACGTGGTCCGGATGGTGCTCGCCGGCCAGGTGCAGCGCGAGCTGGTCGGCCTGCTCAACGGGCACGGCCCGTTCGCGGTCGGCATGACCGGCGAGGACGCCCACACCATGACGGCGGTCAAGCGCTACGCGGTGGTGGACGGCGAGCAGGTCGACATCGGCCTGGTCGGCGACATCGTCAACATCGAGGCCGGCGCGGTGAAGGCGATGATCGCCGACGGCCGCATCCCGGTCATCTCCTCGATCGCCCGCGGTACCGACGGCCACGTCTACAACATCAACGCCGACACCGCCGCCTCCGCCCTCGCGGTCGCGCTGGGCGCCGAGATGCTCGTCGTCCTCACCGACGTCGAGGGCCTCTACAAGGACTGGCCGAACTCGGACGACGTGATCAGCCAGCTCACCGCGAGCGAGCTGGAGGAGCTGCTGCCCGACCTGGCCAGCGGCATGCTCCCCAAGATGGAGGGCTGCCTGCGCGCCGTCCGCTCCGGCGTGGGCACCGCCCGCGTGCTGGACGGCCGGGTCCAGCACAGCCTGCTGCTGGAGATCTTCACCGACGAGGGCATCGGCACGATGGTCGTGCCGGACGACGAGGCGACCGTGACCGGGGGACTGGCATGACCGGCGGGACCGACATGACCGACGTGACGCACAACGAGCAGCTCGCCCAGCGCTGGCAGCACTCCTTCACCGACAACTACGGCACCCCCCGCATCCCGCTGGTGCGCGGCGAGGGCAGCAAGCTCTGGGACGCCGACGGCAAGGAGTACACCGACCTGCTCGGCGGCATCGCCGTCAACGCCCTCGGCACCGCCCACCCGGCCGTCGTCGAGGCCGTGAGCCGGCAGATCGCCACCCTCGGCCACGTCTCCAACCTCTTCATGGCCGAGCCCACCATCGCCCTCGCCGAGCGGCTGCTGGAGCTGGACGGCCGCCCGGGCGGGCGGGTGTTCTTCTGCAACTCCGGCGCCGAGGCCAACGAGGCCGCCTTCAAGATCAGCCGGCGGACCGGCCGCACCCACCTGGTCGCCCTCCAGGGCGCATTCCACGGCCGCACCATGGGCGCCCTCGCGCTCACCGGCCAGCCCGCCAAGCAGGACCCGTTCCGGCCGCTGCCCGGCGACGTCACCCACGTCCCGTTCGGCGACGTCGAGGCGCTGCGCGCGGCCGTCACCACCGGGACCGCCGCCGTCTTCCTGGAGCCGATCCAGGGCGAGAACGGCGCCGTCCCGCTGCCCGAGGGCTATCTGCGGGCGGCGCGCGAGATCACCCGGGCCACCGGCACCCTGCTGGTCCTGGACGAGATCCAGACCGGTGTCGGCCGCACCGGCCACTGGTTCGCCCACCAGGCGTACGAGGGCGTGGAGCCGGACGTGGTCACCCTGGCCAAGGCGCTCGGCGGCGGTCTGCCGATGGGCGCGGTGCTCGCCTTCGGGCCGGCCGCCGAACTGCTCACCCCGGGCCAGCACGGCACTACTTTCGGCGGCAACCCGGTGGCCGCCGCGGCCGGGCTCGCGGTGCTGGACACCATCGAGTCCGAGGGCCTGCTGGAGCACACCCGCAAGCTGGGCGAGCGGCTGTGCTCCGGAATCGAGGCGCTCGGCGACCCGCTGGTCTCGCACGTGCGCGGGGCGGGCCTGCTGCTCGGCATCGTGCTCACCGAGCCGGTCTCGGCGCGGGTCCAGGCCGCCGCCCAGGAGGCGGGTTACCTGGTCAACGCGGCCGTCCCGGACGCCGTCCGGCTGGCCCCGCCGCTGGTGCTGACCGAGCAGGAGGCGGACGCCTTCCTGGCCGCGCTGCCGGGCATCCTCCGGACGGTGCGCGAGAGTGCCCCGGCCGATGCGAGTTGACCGTCGTCCGGGAGAATAATCACATGACCGCTTCCCGCTCCGGCTCGTCCGCCGCCGGCCCGACGCCGCAGGTCCCGCAGACCCGCACCGCGCGCCACCGGCGGATCGTGGACCTGCTCACCCGCCAGCCCGTGCGTTCGCAGAGCCAGCTCGCCAAGCTGCTCGCCGACGATGGACTCGTGGTGACCCAGGCCACCCTCTCCCGGGACCTGGACGAGCTGGGCGCGGTCAAGATCCGCAACCGGGACGGCGCGCTGATCTACGCCGTCCCGGCCGAGGGCGGCGACCGCACGCCGCGCGCGCCGATGGGGGAGTCGGCCAGTGAGGGCCGGATGGCCCGGCTGGCCGGCGAACTCATGGTCTCCGCGACGGCCTCCGGCAATCTGGTGGTGCTGCGCACCCCGCCGGGCGCCGCCCAGTTCCTGGCCTCGGCGATCGACCAGGCCGAGGTCTTCGAGATCATCGGCACCATCGCCGGCGACGACACCGTGCTGCTGATCAGCCGCGACCCGGCCGGCGGCCAGGCGCTCGCCGACCACCTCATGCAACTCGCCCAGGCGAAGGCCCAGTAGCGCCGCGCAGCGCCTGACCCCGACGAACCCCGGCCGATGGAGAACCCTCCGGCCGGGGTTTTGTGTTTCATACGGCGTCGTGCATACTTATGCCGTCCACTGCACATGCATGAAGGAGTCACGCGATGACCGCCGAGCAGCCCTCCGACGTCCGCCTCTGGGGCGCGCGCTTCGCCGACGGCCCGTCCGAGGCGCTCGCCCGGCTCTCGGCCTCGGTCCACTTCGACTGGCGCCTCGCGCCGTACGACATCGCCGGCTCCAAGGCCCACGCCCGGGTCCTGCACAAGGCCGGTCTGCTCTCCGACGAGGAGCTGGCCGGCATGCTGGGCGGCCTGGACCGGCTGCTGGCCGACGTCCGGGCGGGCACCTTCACCGGCACCGTCGCCGACGAGGACGTGCACACCGCCCTGGAGCGCGGCCTGCTGGAGCGCCTCGGCCCCGACCTCGGCGGCAAGCTGCGGGCCGGACGCTCGCGCAACGACCAGATCGCCACCCTGTTCCGGATGTACCTGCGGGACCACGCGAAGACCATCGGCAGCCTGCTGCTCGACCTCCAGCAGGCCCTCGTCGGCCTCGCCGAGGCGCACCCGGACACCGCGATGCCGGGCCGCACCCACCTCCAGCACGCCCAGCCGGTGCTCTTCGCCCACCACGTCCTCGCGCACGTGCAGGCCCTCGGCCGGGACGCCGAGCGGCTGCGCCAGTGGGACGCCCGCACCGCCGTCTCGCCGTACGGCTCCGGCGCGCTGGCCGGCTCCTCGCTCGGCCTCGACCCGCAGGCCGTCGCAGCCGAGCTCGGCTTCGAGGGCGGCTCGGTCGGCAACTCCATCGACGGCACCGCCTCGCGCGACTTCGTCGCCGAGTTCGCCTTCGTGACCGCGATGGTCGGCGTCAACCTCTCCCGGATCGCGGAGGAGGTGATCATCTGGAACACCAAGGAGTTCGGCTTCATCACGCTGCACGACGCCTTCTCCACCGGCTCCTCGATCATGCCGCAGAAGAAGAACCCGGACATCGCCGAGCTCGCCCGCGGCAAGTCCGGCCGGCTGATCGGCAACCTGACCGGCCTGCTGGCCACCCTCAAGGCGCTGCCGCTCGCCTACAACCGGGACCTCCAGGAGGACAAGGAGCCGGTCTTCGACTCCTGCGACACGCTGGAGGTGCTGCTGCCCGCGTTCACCGGGATGATGGCCACCCTCACCGTGCACCGGGAGCGGCTGGAGGAGCTGGCCCCGGCCGGCTTCTCGCTCGCCACCGACATCGCCGAGTGGCTGGTCAAGCAGGGCGTGCCGTTCCGGGTCGCGCACGAGGTGGCCGGCGCCTGCGTCAAGGTCTGCGAGGCCGAGGGCATCGAACTGTCCGACCTGACGGACGGGCAGTTCGCCGCGATCTCGGAGCACCTGACGCCCGAGGTGCGCTCGGTGCTCAGCGTCCACGGCGCCATCGCCGCCCGCAACGGGCGCGGCGGAACGGCCCCCTCGGCGGTCGCGGTCCAGCTCGCCGAGGTGAAGGCGGACCTGGCGCGGCAGCAGGAGTGGGTCCAGGGCTGACCCCTCGCCGGCGGCCGGTCCGCCGACGAGGGGTCGACCCCCGGCACGGTCGGGATCGACCCCCGGTGCGACGGGGGAGGGGCGCGGCGGTCCGACCGGCGCGCCCCTCCCGTGTCCGCGCCCCGGCCCGGGCGTAACCGGCCCCGCCCCGGGCCGTCATGCACGGTGTGTGCACCCCCCTCCCGCCCGCCCCCTCCGCCGAGGACGTCTACCTCGCCGAAGCCCGCCGCCGCGCGGTCCGCGAGACCGTCGCCGCCCTGCCCGGCCGCTGTCCGCAGCTGATCGCCGCGCTCGCCGAGGACCCGCCGCCCACGTACCGTGAGCTCTCCGAGCGGCTCGGCATGCCGCGCGGCTCGATCGGCCCCACCCGCTCGCGCTGCCTGGCCTGCCTGCGGATGCTGCTCCACGCGGAGCGCTACCCCTGAGCGCCACCCCTGAGCAGCCCGTGCGACCGGGCGGAACCCGTGCGGCACGGGAGGTGACCCTGCTCACGTCCGCCCCCGCGAAGGTTGAGCGGAGCTGACACCCGGGTAGAGCGCTGGCGAACGCAGCTCTTGACGGTGGTGCGATCACTCGGATACTGAGCGTGAGCGCGCCACCCTCTGCGCGCCGGGCACGACGACTGGGGAGGCCCCTCCACATGGGCATGAGCGTGATCATCTCGGCTGCGGAGGCCGAGGACGCGGAGCAGATCCTCAAGCTCCAGTACCTCGGCTACCAGCCCGAGGCCGAGCTGTACGGCGACTGGGCGATCGAGCCCCTGACGCAGAGCCTGGAGAGCCTGCGCGCCGAACTGTCCGAGGACCACTTCCTGGTCGCCCGGCTGGGCGACGAGGTGGTCGGCACCGTCCGTGGCCGCGTCGGCGACGACGGCGTCGCCCGGATAGGGCGCCTGGTCGTCCACCCGCGGATGCAGCGCCACGGCCTCGGCGGCCGCCTGCTGGACGCGCTGGAGCGCCGCATGGCCCAGGAGGGCCCGGTGAGCGCCTACCGGCTGTCCACCGGCCACCGCAGCCTCGGCAACCTGCGGCTGTACGCTCGACAGGGGTACCGCCAGACCGGGGTCGAGCAGATCACCAGCCGGCTGAGCTACGTCCACCTGGAGAAGCCCGCCGCGACGCCGCTCGCGGCGACGGCCTGAGCCCGCCGCCCCGCGCACGTTTCCCGGCGCCGCCACCATCCGGACCACCGGTGGCGGCGCCGAGCCGTATCCATGCAGGTCACAGGGGTATGTGTCCGCATTGCGGACAGCTCCGCCAAACAATTGGGCGGAATTCGACCCATCTGTTTTACTGGCTCACATGACTGCGACGACGAACTGGACCCCCACCGGCACCCTGCCGGCAGGTGAGCGTGCCATGTGTCGTCGAATGTGTCACTGCTGAGGGCCACCGCCCCCGGCGCCCCGCTGAGGGCGCCTCCCCCTCGCGCCCCGAAGCGAGACTCCGGCAGCGCTCCCGCCCGTGCGAGCGCGCCCCTCCTCCCGGACCCCTTCCCCGGTCGTGCCCGCATCCGCGCGGGTGCGTTGACCCGTTAGGGCCACGCCGTCGCGCGGCCCCGGCGTCCAACGGCCACGATCGAGGGACGCCAGGTCCGGACCCTCCTGGCGCAGCGCCGTGAGGTCGCCCCGCCGACCGCAAGCAGGTCGGGCGGTCGACCCGCGCCGCCCGCCCCCGACCCACGGAAAGCCGCTGTGATCACCACCACGGACCTGACGAAGGTCTACCGTTCCCGAGGCCGCGAGGTGACCGCCCTCGCCGGTGTCGACCTGCACGTCCGCCCGGGCGAGGTCTACGGAGTCGTCGGCACCAGCGGTGCCGGCAAGTCCACCCTCATCCGCTGCGTGAACATGCTGGAGCGCCCGTCCTCCGGCACGGTCACCGTGGACGGGGTCGAGCTGACCGCGCTGGCCGGCGGCGAGAACCGGGCCGGCAAGGAGCTGCGCGAGGCCCGCCGCCGGATCGGCATGGTCTTCCAGCACTTCAACCTGCTCTCCTCCCGGACGGTGCAGCAGAACGTCGAGCTCCCGCTGGAGATCATCGGCCTGGACCGCACCGAGCGCCGCCGCAAGGCCGCCGAACTGCTCGACCTGGTCGGCCTGGGCGACAAGGCCCGCAGCTACCCCAACCAGCTCTCCGGCGGCCAGAAGCAGCGCGTCGGCATCGCCCGGGCGCTGGCCGGCGACCCCAAGGTGCTGCTCTCCGACGAGGCCACCTCGGCGCTCGACCCGGAGACCACCCGCTCGATCCTCAAGCTGCTGCGCGAGCTCAACCAGCAGCTGGGCCTCACCGTCCTGCTGATCACCCACGAGATGGACGTCATCAAGTCCGTCTGCGACTCCGCCGCCCTGATGCGCGGCGGCCGGGTGGTCGAGTCCGGCGAGCTCACCGACCTGCTCGCCAGGCCCGGCTCCGAGCTGGCCCGCGAGCTGTTCCCGCTCAGCGAGTTCGGCACCGGCCACCCCGGCTCCACCGTGCTGGAGATCACCTTCCAGGGCGACAGCTCGGCCCAGCCCTTCGTCTCCCAGCTCGCCCGCACCTACCAGATCGACATCAACATCCTCGGCGCCGCGGTGGAGACCATCGCCGGCCGGATGGTCGGCCGGATGCGGGTCGAGCTGTCCGGCGGCCACCAGGACAACGTGGTGCCGATCGGCTACCTGCGCGAGCAGGGCCTGCAGGTGGACGTGATCGGTGCGACGGACGGAGCGGTGGCATGACCTGGGACGAGATGTGGGCCCTGATGGGGCCCGCCACGCAGGAGACCTTCCAGATGGTCGGGGTGTCCGCGGTCGTCACCGTCCTGCTCGGCCTGCCGCTGGGCGTGCTGCTGGTGCTCACCGACAAGGGCGGCCTGCTGGCCAACCGGGCCGTCAACAAGAGCATCGGCTTCGTCGTGAACCTCGCCCGGTCGGTGCCGTTCATCATCCTGATGATCGCGCTGATCTCCTTCACCCGCTGGCTGGTCGGCACCTCCATCGGCTGGCAGGCGGCGACCGTGCCGCTGACCATCGGCGCCATCCCGTTCTTCGCCCGCCTGGTCGAGACCTCCGTCCGTGAGGTCGACCGGGGCCTGGTCGAGGCGGTCCAGTCGATGGGCGGCAGCACCTGGACGATCGTCCGCAAGACCCTGCTGCCCGAGGCCCTGCCCGGCATCGTGGCCTCGGTCACCACCACGGTCATCACCCTGATCAGCTACTCCGCGATGGCCGGCACGGTCGGCGGCGGCGGCCTCGGCACCCTCGCCGTCAACTACGGCTACCAGCGCTTCGAGACCACCTTCATGTGGGTCATCGTGGCCGAGCTGGTGATCATCGTCACCGCCGTCCAGCTGATCGGCGACTTCGTCGTCCAGCGGCTCTCCCACCGCGGGCGCACCGGCGGCCGGACCCGGCTGCTCGGCCGCTCCCGGACGACTCCCGACGAGGACCTCGTCGCCTCCTAGACCTCCCCCGTCCGACCCCGGGCGCGGCTCCCCGTTCCACGCAGAAAGGCACTTTTCGTGCGCAACGTTCTGAAGTTCACCAGCATCCTCGCCACCGCCGGCGTCGCCCTCTCGCTCGCCGCCTGCGGCAGCTCCGGGTCCTCCTCCTCGTCGGACGCGAACGCGCCGCTCAAGGTCGTGGCCAGCCCCACCCCGCACGGTCAGATCCTGAAGTTCGTCAAGGACAACCTCGCGGAGAAGGCGGGCCTCAAGCTCGACATCAAGGAGGTCACCGACTACGTGACCCCCAACACGGCGGTGCAGGACGGTTCGGCCGACGCCAACTACTTCCAGCACGTCCCGTACCTGGAGGACTTCAACAAGAAGCGCGGCACCGACATCGTGTCGGTCGAGCCCGTGCACCTGGAGCCGCTGGGCGTCTACTCCAAGAAGGTCAAGGCGATCGCCGACCTGCCGGACGGCGCCACCATCGGTCTGCCGAACGACGCCACCAACGAGGGCCGCGCGCTCAAGCTGCTCGCCGACAACAAGCTGATCACCCTCAAGGACGGCGTCACCACCGCCGCCACCCCGGCGGACGTGACCGGCAACCCGAAGAACTTCAAGTGGAAGGAGCTGGAGGCCGCCCAGCTGCCCCGCTCCGTCGCCGACCTCGACGCCGCCGTCATCAACGGCAACTACGCGATCGACTCCGGTCTGAAGCCGGCCACCGACGCCCTGGTGCTGGAGAAGGCCGAGGGCAACCCGTACGCCAACATCCTGGCCGTCAAGAAGGGCAAGGAGAACGACCCGCGGGTCAAGAAGCTGGCCGAGCTGCTGCACTCCGACGAGGTCAAGAAGTACATCAACGACACCTTCCAGGGTTCGGTCGTCCCGGCCTTCTGAGCCGCGGTCCGCTCGACACCCTGATCCCGACCGGGCCCCCGCCGCACCTCGGCGGGGGCCCGGTCGGGCAGTATGCGGCAGGGACACTCCGGCCGACCGCGTTCTGACGTACCGTCGTGCGGGCAGCGCACCGCGTGGCACCCGGGGCACGACGGAGGCGTACGGTGTTGTGTTCACGACCCGGCGAGGAGAGACGGCATGGCAGCGAGCTTCCCCGAGACCGCCATCAGCACCGAACGGCTGCTGCTTCGGCCCCTGGCGGAGGACGACGCCCCCGGGCTGGCCACCATGATGGCCGACGACCTCGTCCTCGCCTGGACGGACCTGCCGCACCCCTTCACCGAGGAGTACGCGGCCGAGCTCGCCCGCACCCTCGCCCCCGCCCACCGGGCCGCCGGGCGCGGCATCGTCTTCGCCGTCACCGAGAACCTGACCCAGCGCCTGGTCGGCCTGGTCGAGCTGCGCAACACCGACTGGCGGCTGCGCAGCACCGAGATCTCCTACGTCACCGCCGTCTGGGCGCGCGGCGAGGGCTACGCCCCGGAGGCCGTCCTCGGCGTCGCCCAGTGGCTGTTCGAGGACCGCGGCTTCCTGCGCCTGGAGCTGCGCACCGCCGCCGGGAACACCGCCGCCCAGCAGGTCGCCCAGAAGATCGGCGGCATCAGCGAGGGCGTGCTGCGCAGCGCCTGGATAGTCCGGGGAGAGTCCGGCGAGGCGGTGCCGGAGGCATCTCCCGGCGGCCGGACCGGGGGAGAGAGCCGCAGCGACCTCATTCTGTGGAGCCTGCTCCCGGAGGACCTGGAGTCGCCCGAGCCGCTCCGCGGGGGCTGGCACGGCGACCAGCGCTACGTGCTCCGCGACTGAGCGCCGAAGCCCCTGACCCGGCGTGGACATGTGTGCGAGATGTCGGGGTCCGGGGTACCGCACCCGGTAGCCTCTGGACCGGCACCGCACGACGGCGGATCGAGTGGCGCACCGAGGCGAGGGAGAACGGCCGCAGATGGCTGACCGGATCACGGTCATCGGGTGGGACGGCACACCGCTGACCGAGGCCGCCGGCGCGGCCCTGGCCGCGGCGACCCTGGTGGCGGGAGCCCCCTACCAACTGAACGCCCTCCCGGTGCCGGAGGCCGCCGAGCGGATCACCCTCGGCAACGTCCGGCAGGCCGCCCGCCGGATCGCCGAGCACCGCGGCGCCGCCGTCGTGGTCGCCGAGGGCGACCCGGGCTTCTTCGGGGTGGTGCGCACCCTGCGCCGCCCCGAGTACGGCCTCGAACTGGAGGTGCTGCCCGCCGTCTCCTCGGTGGCCGCCGCCTTCGCCCGGGCCGGCATGCCCTGGGAGGACGCCCAGGTGGTCAGCGTCCACGGCGGACGGCTGCGCCGTGCGGCCAACATCTGCCGGGCCCACCCCAAGGTCGCGGTGCTCACCGCGCCCGGCGCCGGGCCCGCCGAACTCGCCCTGATGCTGCGCGGGGTGCACCGGACCTTCGTGGTCTGCGAGGCCCTCGGCACCCCGGACGAGGACGTCACCGTCCTCACCTCCGACCGGATCGCCGACCACGTGTGGCGCGACCCCAACGTGGTGCTGGTGATCGGCGGCGGCGCCCAGGCCTCCGCCGTGGACGAGGCGGCCGGCTGGCTCGCGGGGCGCCCGGTCGGCTACCCCGGCGCGGAACGCGGCTGGGCGCTCCCCGGTGACGCCTATGCGGGCGCCGGGCGCACGGAGGGTGAGCCGGGCGCACCGGAGGCGCTCCCCGCCCACGTGCGCGCCCTGGTACTGGCCCGTCTGGGCGCACGCCCCGGGGACCTGGTCTGGTCGGTCGGCGCCGGCAGCGGCGCCCTCGCGGTGGAGGCGGCCCGGTTCGGCGCCGCCGTCGTCGCGGTCGAGGATTCCCGCTCGGCCTGCGCCCGGCTGACCGTCAACGCCCGCCGCTACGGCGTCGAGGTGGAGACGGTGTACGGGAGCGGCCCCGAGGTGCTGGGCGGCCTGCCGGAGCCGGACGCGGCGGTGGTGGAGTCCGGCGGACTCGACGTGGTGCGCGCCGTCCTGGCCCGCCGGCCCGAGCGGTTCGTCGCGCTGCCCCGGACCCTCGCCGAGGCGCAGGAGGTCCACCGGGCGATCGCCGGGGCCGGTTACCGGGCGGACGGCTCGCTGCTCCAGGCGACCCCGTTGCGGCCGGTGGGGGAGGGCGACGGTCTGGCGCTGGGGACCGGCGGAACCGGCGCGCTGGTGCTCTGGGGTGAGCAGATCGTGTGAAGGCCGTGGGCGCGTGCCGGGCCGTCCGGTGGCGCCGACGGTGATCCAGGTCGCATCCGGACACCGATTCGAGAGGTGACCGCGCCGTGCCGGTAGTGTGACGTCCTGGACGGCCGTATCGGTCGGCGACCCACCCGATTCGGTCGGTTTGTCACCTTTTTGACGCGGTGCAATCCGATTCCGCTCGGAGTGTGGGCAATTCGACGGGCCGCGTGCCGGACCTGGAGAATGCCGTAGGGTCCGGTGCGGTCGTGCCGGTTGCTCCGGGTTGTCGTTGTTTCAGACGATGTGCCGCCCCGTACGGGCGGCGCGCCGGGCCGGGGTGCCGCAGTGCGCCGGATGGACTTGGGCCGCAGCGCCACGGCGCGGCGGCCGCGTGTGGTTAGGGGCGGGCCGGTGCTGGTGCGGCCCGTGCGGATGGGCGCTGCGATCGGTGATCGTGTCGCCGAGGGCGCGGCAGCGGCCTGGAAGGAGCTTTGACAATGACCGATGGCGGCCACGTCCCGGGCGAGGGACTGCCGGAGCACCTGCACGCCGGGCATGACCCGCTCGGCGGACCGGAGGGCGTCGCGGGCGTTGCACCCCTCCAGGGCGTCGCGACGGACGGCGGTGCGATCCCGAACCCGGCTCCGGTCGGCGGCGTCCCCGGCGCGATGCCCCCGGGTGCGGGCGTCATCCCGCCGCAGGGCCAGCACGGCTACGGCGTTCCCGGCGTGCCCCAGCCCGGCCACCCCGGCGACGGCTGGGCCGTCGACCAGGGCGCCCCGCGGCCGGCCTTCCACTTCCTCGACCAGCCCGACACGCCGGACGGCCTGGACGACGATGACGACGTGCTGCTGATGCCCGGCCCGCAGGGCTCCTGGGGCGAGCCGGCCGTGCCGGCCGAGCAGATGCCGCTCGCGCCGCAGCAGGACGGCACGCCGGTCGAGCCGTCCTGGCCGCCGGTGGACCCGCCGGTGCTCGGCGCCGAGCACGCCGTTCCGCAGCAGCCAGTCCAGACGCAGCCGCAGCAGCCGATGACGCAGGCTCAGCAGCCGCGCCGGCCGCTGCACGCCGGCCCGCCGATCCCGGACCCGTCGCTGATGACCGGCCAGGTGCCGGTCCGCTCGCTGGCCGACCGCGGCCCCTCGCAGGGCGGAACGCCCGCGCACGGCATCCCGGTGGTCGGCCGCCCGCCGATGGCCGAGGCCGTCGCCCCGGCGCACGCCGCCGCCCCGCAGGCCGTCCCGACAGCGCCGGTCGTCCCGGCGGCTGCCGGGGTTCCGGTCGTGGACGGGCAGCAGCTGCCGCAGGCGCAGGACTTCCAGCAGGTCCAGCAGGTCCAGCACGCCCAGCAGGTGCCGCTGGCCGGGCCGCCGGTCGAGGCCGTGCTGGCCGTGGAGACGGTCGGGGCGATCGAGGTGATCGAGGTCGTCGAGACGCCGGAGGCCGTCCACGCCGACCCGGTCCAGCCCGCGCAGGACGTGACGGCCCAGGCCACCCAGGCCACCGCGCCCGCCGTGGAGGCCGTCGCCGTGGCGGCGCAGGCCGCCCCGGCCGAGTCCGCCCAGCCGGTGGCCGGGACGGCCGACGCTCCCGTCGCTGTCGAGCCCGTTGCCGCCGAGGCCGTCGCCGCCGAGGGTGCTGCCGCCGAGGGCGCCGCCGTGCCCGTCGAGCAGACCGAGGCCGCGGCCCCGGCCGGCCAGCCGCGCCGGATCTCCGCCTTCCTGGCCGCTCCCACCCCGCACGGCCTGCCCAAGGTCGAGAAGGCCGGGCAGGCCCAGGTCGTCGAGGAGACGGCTCCGCAGCAGCCCGCGCCGATAGCGGCCGCCGACGCGCCGCAGCCCGCGGCCGAGGCCGTCGAAGCCGTCGAAGCCGTCGAGCCCGTCGAAGCCGTTGAGGCTGTTGGTTCCGCGCAGCCCGCCGAGGCCGTCGCGGGCGCCGAGTCCGGCCCGGTCGCCGTGGTGGCCGAGGCCGCCGAGCAGGCCCACCCGGCGGAGACCGCGCCGGAGGCCGTCGCCGAGCCGGTCGCGGAGACCGCCGCGGGCACCGGTGAGATGCCCTCCGGCCAGGCCGTCGTCGAGGCCGCGGCGGAGGCCGAGCAGCCGCAGCAGCAGGCCGAGGTCCAGGCCGAGGCACCCGCAGGGCAGGCCGTGGAGCAGGCCGTGGAGGCGCCCGCGGAGGCTGAGGCCGCCGAGGCCGTCGAAGCCGTCGAGCCGGCCCCCGAGTCGGCCCCCGAGGCTCCGGCCGAGGCCGCTCCGGCGGCGCAGCCCGCCGAAGCCGCCGAGCAGCCCGTGGCCGAGGCCGTCGCGCCCGTCGAGGCCGTCGAGCCGGCCGGAGAGGCCGAGGAGGCCGAGGAGGCCGTCCCTGCCGAGGGCGCCGCCGAGCAGCCCGTCGCCGCCGTCGCGGAGGCCGAGACCCCCGCGGAGCCGGCCGCCGAGCCGGCGCAGGTCCCGGCCGAGGCCGAAGCCGCCGCCGTCGCGCAGGCCGCCGCCGTCGCGGAGACCGCCGTCGCTCCGGAGGCGGAGCCCGCCCGGGAGCAGGCCGGCGAGGCGACCGCCCAAGCCGTCGAGCAGCCGCAGACCGAGCAGCCCGCCGCCGAGGCCGCTGAGGTCACCGAGGCCGCGGAGGCCCCTGAGGGCACCGCAGCCGAGGAGGCTCAGGAGCAGCCCGAGCAGCAGCCCGAGGAGCCCGCGGAGCCGCGCGGCCCGGCCGCCCCCGGATACGACGAGGCCGGCCGCGAGGCCGTCCACCAGGTGATCCGCGAGCGACGCGACGTGCGCAACGGCTTCCGCCCGGACCCGATCCCGCACGAGGTGCTGATCCGCGTCCTGGAGGCCGCCCACACCGCGCCCAGCGTCGGCTACTCGCAGCCCTGGGACTTCGTGGTGATCCGCTCGGCGAAGACCCGCAAGCGGATGCACGCCCTGGCCGAGCGCCAGCGCGAGGCGTACGCGGACTCGCTGCCCAAGGGCCGGGCCAAGCAGTTCAAGGAAATCAAGATCGAGGCCATCCTCGACACCCCGGTCAACATCGTGGTGACCTCCGACCGCACCCGCGGCGGCCGGCACACCCTGGGCCGGCACACCCAGCCGCAGATGGCCCCGTACTCGGCCGCCCTGGCCGTCGAGAACCTCTGGCTGGCCGCCCGCGCCGAGGGCCTGGGCGTCGGCTGGGTGAGCTTCTTCGACGACGAGCAGCTGGTCCGCGAACTCGGCCTGCCCGAGCACCTGGAGGTCGTCGCCTACCTGTGCGTCGGCTTCGTCGACGAGTTCCCGGACGAGCCCGAGCTGGAGCAGCAGGGCTGGGCCAAGAAGCGCCCGCTGTCCTGGGTCGTCCACGAGGAGCAGTACGGCAACCGCGCGCTGCCCGGCGAGGAGCCGCAGAGCCTGCTCGCCGAGACCCTGCGCGGCATCCGGCCGCTGGACGCCAAGGCGCTCGGCGAGGCCTGGGACCGTCAGAAGCGGATGACCAAGCCGGCCGGCTCGCTCGGCATGCTGGAGATCATCTCCGCCCAGCTGTGCGGGCTGTCCCGCAAGTGCCCGCCGCCGATCCCGGAGCCCGCCTGCGTGGCGATCTTCGCCGGCGACCACGGTGTGCACGCCCAGGGCGTCAGCCCCTGGCCGCAGGAGGTGACCGCCCAGATGGTCGCCAACTTCCTGGCCGGGGGAGCGGTGATCAACTCCTTCGCCAAGCAGATCGGCACCGAGGTCTGCGTGGTCGACGTCGGCGTCGCCGCCGAGCTGCCGGACGCCGTCCAGCAGGGCCGCGCCACCGGCCTGCTGCCGCGCAAGGTCCGCCCCGGCACCGCCGACATGACCCAGGGCCCGGCGATGACCCGCGAGGAGGCCCTCAAGGCCATCGAGGTCGGCATCGAGACCGCCCGCGACCTGGTCGCGGCGGGCAACAAGGCACTGGTCACCGGTGACATGGGGATCGCCAACACCACCGCCTCGGCCACCCTGATCTCGGTGTTCACCGGCCTCGACCCGGCCGAGGTCACCGGCCGCGGCACCGGCATCGACGACGAGACCCACGCCCGCAAGATCGAGGTCATCCGCGCCGCGCTGGCCCTGCACCGGCCCGACCCGAGCGACCCGGTCGGCGTCCTCGCCGCCGTCGGCGGCCTGGAGCACGCCGCCCTGGCCGGCTTCCTGCTGGGCGCCGCCTCGCTGCGCACCCCGGTGGTCCTGGACGGCGTCATCGCCGGCTCAGCCGCGCTGGCCGCCAAGGCGATCGCCCCCGAGGTGCTGGCCGCCTGCATCGCCGGCCACCGCTCCGCCGAGCCCGGCCACCAGGCCGCGCTGGCGAAGCTCGGCCTTCGCCCGCTGATCGACCTGGACCTGCGGCTCGGCGAGGGCACCGGTGCCCTGCTGGCCCTGCCGCTGGTGCAGAGCGCGGCCCGGGCGATGCACGATGTAGCCACCTTCGACTCCGCCGGGGTCACCGAGAAGGCCTGACGCATCCCGTCACCGCTCCGCGGACCGGCCCGAGGGCGCGCCGGACCGCGGAGCGGTGCCGTACCGTCCTCACACCCTCACCCCCGATCAGGAGCACCGCCGATGAGCGCGCCCACCCCGCACCCGAGCACCGAGGGCCGTACCCCCTACCCGGTGGGCCTGCTGCTGGCCGGCCGCCGCGTCGTCGTGGTCGGCGGCGGCCAGGTCGCCCAGCGGCGGCTGCCGGCCCTGATCGCCTCCGGTGCCGACCTGCACCTGATATCGCCGGCCACCACCCCGGCCGTCCAGGCGATGGCCGACGCCGGTGAGCTCACCTGGCACGCCCGCCCGTACCGGGACGGCGACCTGGCCGGCACCTGGTACGCCCTGGTCGCCACCGACGACCCGGCCGTCAACGCGGCGGTCAGCGCCGAGGCCGAGCGCGAGCGGGTGTTCTGCTCCCGCAGCGACGACGCCGCCGCGGCCACCGCCTGGACCCCGGCCAGCGGCCGCGACGCGGGCGCCACCGTCGCCGTCCTCACCGGCGACCCGCGCCACTCCGCCGCCCTGCGCGACGCCATCGTCGACGGCCTGCGGGACGGCTCGCTGGCCGCCCGCCAGTACCGCGCGCACGGCGCCGGCGTGGCCCTGGTCGGCGGCGGCCCCGGCGACCCGGACCTGATCACCGTGCGTGGCCGCCGGCTGCTCGCCGACGCCGACGTGGTGGTCACCGACCGCCTCGCCCCGCGCGAGCTGCTCGCCGAACTGCCCGAGCACGTCGAGGTGATCGACGCCTCCAAGATCCCGTACGGCCGCTTCATGGCCCAGGAGGCGATCAACCGCACCCTGGTCGAGCACGCCAAGGCCGGCAAGTTCGTGGTCCGGCTCAAGGGTGGCGACCCGTACGTCTTCGGCCGCGGCGGCGAGGAGCTGCTGGCCTGCGCGGAGGCCGGGCTTCCGGTCACCGTGGTGCCCGGGATCTCCAGCTCGATCAGCGTCCCCGCGGCGGCCGGTGTCCCGGTCACCCACCGCGGCATGACCCACGAGTTCACCGTGATCTCCGGCCACGTCGGCCCGGACGACGAGCGCTCGCTCACCAACTGGGAGGCCGCCGCGAGGATGAGCGGCACCCTGGTGCTGCTGATGGCCGTGGACAAGATCGGTGCGATCGCCGCCCGGCTGGTCGAGTACGGCCGGCCGGCGGACACCCCGGTCGCCGTCGTCCAGGAGGGCACCACCGCCGCCCAGCGCCGGGTGGACGCCACCCTCGGCACCGTCGCCGCGGTGGTCGAGGCCGAGGGCGTCAAGCCCCCGGCGGTCATCGTCATCGGCGACGTCGTCAACGTGCTGGCCGCGGCCTTCCAGCCGTAGGCCGGGGCGGACCCGCCGGGGCGAACGCGCCGGAGCGGACGCGCCGCAGCCAACGCGCCGGAGCGGACGCGCCGCAGCCAACGCGCCAGAGCGGGAAGTCGGCCGGTCCGACCTCCCACTCCGCGGCCGTTCCGCGGCTACTCCAGCGGCTGCTCCGTCCAGATGACCTTCCCGGTCGCCGTGTAGCGCGTCCCCCAGCGGTCCGCGAACTGCGCGACCAGGAACAGCCCGCGCCCGCCCTCGTCCTCGGTCGCCGCGTACCGCAGGTGCGGCGAGGTGCTGCTGCCGTCCGACACCTCGCAGATCAGCGAACGGTCCCGCAGCAGCCGCACCCGGATCGGCCCGGAGCCGTACCGGATCGCGTTGGTCACCAGCTCGCTCAGGATCAGCTCGGTGACGAACGCGGCCTCCTCCAGCCCCCACGCCGTCAGCCGCTCCGCCACCGCGGCCCGGACCTCGCGCACCGCCGCCGGGTCGGTGGGCACCTCCCACTGCGCCACGTGGTCCGGGGCCAGCACCCTGGTCCGGGCCACCAGCAGGGCGATGTCGTCCTGCGGGTGCACCGGCAGCATCGCCCCGAGCACGTCCGCGCAGGTCTGCTCGGGCGTGCGCGGCGGCCCGGTCAGCGCCGCCCGCAGCAGCTCCAGCCCCTCGTCGATGTCCCGCTCCCGGTCCTCCACCAGCCCGTCCGTGTACAGCACCAGCCGACTGCCCTCGGCGAGTTCCAGCTCGGCGGTCTCGAACGGCAGCACCGCCAGCCCCAGCGGCGGCCCGGTCGGCAGCTCCGGGAACACCACCCGGCCCTGCGGGTCCACCACGGCCGGCGGCGGATGACCGGCGGTGGCCAGCGTGCAGCGCCGCGACACCGGGTCGTAGATCGCGTACAGACAGGTCGCCCCGGCCAGCTCCGCGCGCTCGCCGCCCGTCGCCTCGTCCTGGTCGATCCGGTTCACCAGCTCGTCCAGGTGCCCCAGCAGCTCGTCCGGCGGCAGGTCCAGGGTCGAGAAGTTGTGGATCGCCGTGCGCAGCCGGCCCATCGTCGCCGCCGCGTGCAGCCCGTGCCCCACCACGTCCCCGACCACCAGCGCCACCCGCGCACCCGGCAGCGGGATCACGTCGAACCAGTCCCCGCCCACCCCGGCCTGCGCCGGCAGGTAGCGGTGCGCCACGTCCAGCGCCGTCTGCTCCGGCAGGTTGCGCGGCAGCAGGCTGTGCTGGAGCGTCACCGCCATGGTGTGCTCCCGGGTGTAGCGGCGGGCGTTGTCGATGCACACCGCCGCGTGCGCGACCAGCTCCTCCGCCAGCGCCAGGTCGTCCGCCTCGAACGGCTCGGCCCGCTGCGCCCGCCAGAACCGGGCCACCCCCAGCAGCACCCCGCGCGCCCGCAGCGGCACCCGCACCAGCGAGTGCACCCCGTACGCCAGAACCTGCGCCGACCGCTCCGGGTCCTGGTCCCGCCACTCGTCCACCTCCGCCAGATGCGGTTCGATGCCCGGCTCACCACTGTGCAGCGCCCCGGCCAGCGGGGTCTCGGGCACCACGTCCAGCACCGTGCCGACCGGGTAGAACGGCCCGTCGTCCCGTACGCCCGCCACCGCGGCGCGGCGCATCCGCCCCAGCGACGGGCCCGGCGGCGGCTCCTCGCCGGTCAGCACCTGGTCCGCCAGGTCCACCGTGACGAAGTCCGCGAACCGCGGCACCGTGACCTGCGCCAGCTCCTCCGCCGTCCGCGTCACGTCCAGCGTGCTGCCCACCGTCACCCCGGCGTCGTACAGCAGCCGCAGCCGCCGCTGCGCGCGCTCGGCCCGGCCGGACAGCGCCGCCAGTTCGGTGGAGTCGCGCAGCGTGGCGACGCATCCGGGCAGGCCGCCCGGCCGGTCGATCAGCCGGACGTTCACCGCCAGCAGCCGCTCCCCGGCCAGCACCACCTCGTCGGTCACCTGGCGCTCGGCGGTCAGCAGCTCCAGCGGCGCCTGCTCCAGGCCCAGCCCGGTCACGGGGCGGCCCTCGGCGTCCGGCGGCAGGTCCAGCAGTCGGCGCGCCTCGTCGTTGCAGAGCAGCAGCCGCCCGTCCCCGCCGATGATCATCACGCCCTCGCGCACCGCGTGCAGCACCGCCGCGTGGTGCTCGTACATCCTGGTCATCTCGACCGGGCCCAGCCCGTGCGTCTGGCGCCGCAGCCGCCGGCTGATCAGGGCCGTCCCCAGCGTGGCGAGCCCCACCGCGGCCGCCGCCGCGCCCAGTACCACCGGCAGCTGCCGCTGGCTGGCGCTGCTGATGTTCTTCAGCGTGACGCCCGCCGAGACCGCCCCGACCACCGAGCCGTCCGGCGCGTACACCGGGACCACCGCCTGCACCAGGCGGCCGAGCGTGCCCGAGACCTGCTGCGTCACCACCTGACCGTGCAGGGCGGGCTCGTAGACGCCGACGAACTTCTGGCCGATCCGGGCCGGGTTCGGGTGGGTGTAGCGGATGCCCTGGTCGTTCAGCACGACGATGAAGTCCACGCCCGAGGCGACCCGTGCGGCTTCCGCGCTCGGCTGCAGGAGGGCCGTCGGATCGGGGGAGCGCAGCGCGGCGACGATGCCCGGGGAGTTGGCGAAGGTCTGCGCCACCGCCACCGAACGGTTGCGGGCCTCGTGCGTGGCGTCGTTGCGTGACTGCACCACCAGTGCCACCGCGGCCGCCACCACGAGCAGCAGCACGACCAGCACCTGGAGTGCGAAGACCTGCCCCGCCACCGACCGGTGCCACACCGGCCACCGCCGCTTCGCGTGCGGCAGCTGTGGCCGACCGTGTGGGCGCCCACCGGGGGAGCCGGCGGAGCCAGTGGCGCCAGAGGCCGACGGAGCCCAGGATCGGCCCGGATTTCGGGCCATACGGTCATATTTGCACTACGACCAGCCGGGGACCACCCCGCTCCCTCCGCCGTTTGGCCTTCCCCGCCCGGGCTTGGCAAGATCGCAGGGTGTCCGAACCCCGCACCATCACCGACCCGGCCGACCCCCGCCTCGCCGACTACACCGGCCTGACCGACGTCGAACTGCGCCGCCGCCGCGAACCCGCCGAGGGCCTCTTCATCGCCGAGGGGGAGAAGGTCATCCGCCGCGCCCTGGCCGCCGGCTACCGGATGCGGTCGATGCTGCTCACCCCCAAGTGGCTGGAGGTGATGGGCGACGTCATCGCCGAGGCCGACGCCCCCGTCCACGTGGTCGAGCCCGCGCTCGCCGAAGCCGTCACCGGCTACCACGTGCACCGCGGCGCCCTCGCCTCGATGGAGCGCAAGCCCCTCCCCGACGCCGCCGAGGTGCTCGCCGGGGCCCGCCGGGTCGCCGTGCTGGAGGGCCTCGTCGACCACACCAACCTCGGCGCCATCTTCCGCAGCGCCGCCGCCCTCGGCATGGACGCCGTCCTGCTCTCGCCCGACTGCGCCGACCCGCTCTACCGGCGCGCGGTCAAGGTCTCCATGGGCGCCGTCTTCGCGGTCCCGTACGCGCGCCTGGACCCCTGGCCCGCCGCCCTCGACACCGTCCGCGAGGCAGGCTTCACCCTGCTCGCCCTCACCCCCGCCGAGGCCGCGGTCGACCTCCATACCCTCACCCCGCACGGCCTGCCCAAGGCCGCCCTGATGCTCGGCGCCGAGGGCGACGGCCTCACCCCCCGCGCCATCGCCGCCGCCCACCACCCCGTCCGCATCCCCATGGCCCACGGCATCGACTCCCTCAACGTCGGCGCCGCCGCAGCCGTGGCCTTCTACGCCGTCACCACCCCCACCCCCTGACCGCCCGACTCCTCACGCACGCCCGGTTCACCGGAGCCCCACCGACCCCCCGGGCCGCAGCGACCTCCGGAGCCGCGCCAGAAGTCGGCCGATCCGACTTCTCGTGCAGCGCCGCGCTGCTCCTGCAACGGTTGTCCGGTCTTGAGTCAACACCGCTCTCTCCAGCCACGCGACCGTGCTGATCCAGAACTGACGCCCGACCTGCACCGGATCGCCCCAGCCACCGCAACCGGGGCGATCCGGACCCTCGCAGGATCAGTGCGGCGCTGCACCAGAGTTCGCCGGCGTTGCCGAGACCGCCTTCCAGGCGCTCGGCCGCAGTGGGCTCCGGGACCGCCCTGCGCCGGAAGTCGGCCCGCCCGACTTCTCGCGTCGGCCGTCGTGGTGCGGACGGGGCCCGGGTGGCTTCAGCCGGTGGGGGAGGTGGGTGGGGCCGGGGCGGCGGCGGGGGGCGGGGTGGTGGCGCCGGGCCAGGATTCGTCGAGGGTGCCGTCGGGGCGGACGGTGTAGCGGGTGGAGGCGACGGCGCCGGTGACGGCCGAGCGTTCCTCGCGGACGACCGTGCTGCCGTCCAGTCGCCAGGTGGCCGCCGCCTGCGGGTCCGCCACCGAGGTGCGGGAGGTGGTGGCGACCGGGGTGTCCCCGGTGAAGGTGTAGAGCTGGACGAGGTCGACCTGGGTCGAACCCTCCGCCCGCCGCAGGACGACCACCGCGGCCGGCAGGCCCTTGTACCGGGCCGGCAGCACCGCGCTGAGCGTGATCTGCGGCCCGGCTCCGACCGAGTGCCCGTTCTGCAGGGCGACGGCCGGCCCGCCGGCCCCGTCGGGGTAGCTGCGGTTGGGCCAGTCCACCGGTGGCACGGGCGCCTGCGGGGCTGTCAGCCCGCTGTCCGCGCCACTGCGCGCCGCCGCCGGGAGCGGCGCGGTCGAGGCCTGTGGCGCGGTCGAGGACTGCGGCACGACGTCCGCCGAGGTCCCCGGCACCGCCTGTTCGCCGCCGGAGCCCGTATTCACCACCACCGCGCTCGGTGGCCGCACGCTCCGGTTGTCCCGGTTCTCGCAGCCCTGCGCCGCCGCGATGGCCAGCGCCACCCCGATGGTCACGGTGACGAAGACCACCAGCCGCTGCCGGAGCAGCCGCTGCCGGGCGGTGCCGGGTCGCCCGCCGGGGGCGGGGGTGTGCTGGCGGTCCCGGGGGCGTGCCCGGTCGTGGGGGCCGGGGCGGCCCGGGGGCGGGGTCTGCGGACGGTCCGGACGCGCCCGCAGCGGGCGGGTCACCGGCGTGGCTTCGGGCCGCGGCGCGGGCGCGGCCGGTCCCTGGGGTCGCCG
>NZ_JBSHBN010000039.1:0-60115 GCF_053612025.1 Kitasatospora sp. NPDC054768 | reverse complement strand
TTATTCACCCGCCCACCCCCTATACATACACTTGCATGGTCGCGGGCAGCTACTTTTTTTTATAAGACACTGGTACCGCTCGCCCCGCGGCGGACGGCGCCCCCGGGCACCCCCCGGGGGCCCCCTTCTCGTTTCCCGCCCGCGCGGGGCCGCCCGGCGCCCGCGGGGGCGTCTACCGTCCGGCGACGTCCGGGCCGACCGGGTCCGGCCCCATGTGCGGGTCGCCCTCCAGCGGCAGCTCCTGGCCGCTGGTCCGGTCGACGACGGTCCGCCCGGCCAGCGGCGAGCGCAGGTCGGCCGAGACCGACTGCCGCTTGGCCAGCGCGTTGCACACCTGCCCGGGCTGGACGGTGGGCGGGCCCGGCACGACCAGCACGTCCACCCGGCCCGGCTGGGACTCGTCCGCCTTCAGCGTGTACGTGGTGCAGACCCCGCCGAAGAAGTAGACGGTCAGCTTGGTGGTGCCGTCCACCCGGTAGGCGACCGGCGGACGGACGGGCGCGCCCGAACCGTTCGGGTTCGGCTCGCCCACCGCGATCCCGTTGCCCGGGGGAGTGCCGGGGGCCGGCTGCCCGGGCGCGGGCGAGGCCGGGGTGGGCGTGAAGCCGCCCGGCGGTCGGTCCGGCTGCGCGGTGCCGGAGGAACTCCCGGTCGGCGCCGCCGAGGACGGGCTCGCGGAGTCCGTCGGGGCCTGCGGGGAGGCACTCCCCGAGGCCGACGCGGTGGGCGAGCCGCTCGCCGCGGCGTCCGAGGCGGGCTTGCCGCCCCCGCCGCAGCCGGCCACCGTCATCACCGCCGCCAGCGCCAGACCCGCCAGGGCCACCGCCCGCCGACCGCGCCGGGGCATCGTCTCCGGTTCCATCTGCACATCCTCCCGAGGGTTCAGCGGTGCCGCTTCCTCGCCGCTCCGCGCGGATGTGACGTGCTCCGGTCGGATCCGGTTCCGTACCGGTCGGATCCGTTCCGGCGCGGGCTCAGAAGCCGTACTCGGCCATCCCGGCCACCATCCGCTGCGCCCCGGACGGGACCCGGAAGCCGGTCGGCGCGGGGGTGGCGGGCTGCGGACCCGCCGCGAGCTGCGGCCAGAACCGGCGCAGCCGCCGGGAGGAGTCCACCAGGGAGTCGAGCGTCTCGCCGTCCTCGGTCCGCAGGACGGGCAGGGAGCAGTGGTCGGTCGTCATCGGGCATCGCTCCGATCCAGGGCCGTGGCCACGTTGCCACGGTCGACGGCGGGGCCCGCGCGCCGGGCCCCCACGGCCGACCCTAGGCAGGGGCCCGGCCGCCCACCAGTGCTACCGGGAGGTAGTACACGTTCGAGGACCACGGGTGCCACCATGGCCGTGCGGGCGGCAACTTGCGGCACTCTTGCCTGGGCGCTCCCCGGGGCCGGGTACCGTGGGTGGGTTCATCCCCGCCTGCCCGTTGGCCCCGCAGCCATCCTGAGGAGACCTTCCGTGCGTATCGCCGTTGCCGGCTCGATCGCCACCGACCACCTGATGACGTTCCCCGGCCGGTTCGCCGACCAGCTCGTCGCCGAGCAGCTGCACACCGTGTCGCTGTCCTTCCTGGTCGACACCCTGGACATCCGCCGCGGCGGCGTCGCGCCGAACATCACCTTCGGCATGGGTGTGCTCGGCCTGCGCCCGGTCCTGGTCGGCGCCGCCGGTGCGGACTTCGCCGAGTACCGCAGCTGGCTGGAGCGCAACAACGTGGACTGCGACTCCGTCCACATCTCCGAGACCCGGCACACCGCGCGCTTCATGTGCACCACGGACGAGGACCACAACCAGATCGCCTCGTTCTACACCGGTGCCATGGCCGAGGCCCGCAACATCGAGCTGAAGCCGATCGCCGACCGCGTCGGCGGCCTGGACCTCGTCCTGATCGGCGCCGACGACCCGCAGGGCATGGTCCGCCACACCCAGGAGTGCCGCACCCGCGGCTACGCCTTCGCCGCCGACCCCTCCCAGCAGCTGGCCCGCCTGGAGGGCGACGACATCCGCGAGATCGTGGACGGCGCCGCGTACCTCTTCACCAACGAGTACGAGGCCGCGCTGATCGAGAGCAAGACCGGCTGGGGCGCCGAGGAGCTGCTCACCCGCGTCGGCACCCGGATCACCACCCTGGGCAGCAAGGGCGTCCGGATCGAGCGCAAGGGCGAGGCGCCGATCCTGGTCGGCTGCGCCAAGGAGGAGGCCAAGGTCGACCCGACCGGCGTCGGCGACGCCTTCCGCGCCGGCTTCCTGGCCGGCCTGTCCTGGGACCTCGACCTGGAGCGCTCCGCCCAGCTCGGCTGCATGCTCGCCACCCTGGTGATCGAGACCGTCGGCACCCAGGAGTACGAGCTGCGCCCGGCCGCCTTCCTGAAGCGCTTCGAGGAGGCCTACGGCGCCGAGGCGGTCGCCGAGATCAGCGCGCACCTGGTCAAGTAGTCCGCCCCGCTCAGGAGCGACGCAGCACGAGGTAGGCCGAGCCCCGGTCGCCGCCGTACTCGGCGGCCGGGGCCTCGCCCGCGTACTCCTGCCCGCGCATCCCGCACCAGGCCGGGATGTCCAGCCGGGCCGCCTCGTCGTCCGCCAGCACCGCGACCGTGCCGCCCCGCGGCACCTCGCCGATCCGCTTCGCCAGCTCGATCACCGGCAGCGGGCAGCGCTTGCCCAGCGCGTCGATGACCAGCAGCGACTCCCGGGCCGCCGGTTCGGGTGCGGCCGCCGGCTCGGGCGCCGGCAGGTCCAGCCCGAGCGGCGCCCGGACGCCGGCCACCAGGTCCGGCAGCACCGCGAGGAAGCGCTCCACGTCGGCCTCGGCCGTCCCGTACGGCAGCGAGACCCGCACGTTCCCCTCGGTGAGCACGCCCATCGCCGCCAGCACGTGGCTGGGCGTCAGCGTGGACGAGGTGCAGGAGGAGCCGGAGGAGACCGCGAAGCCCGCCCGGTCCAGCTCGGTCAGCAGCACCTCCCCGTCCACGTACAGGCAGGAGAAGGTGACGATGTGCGGCAGCCGCCGCACCGGGTCGCCGACCACCTCGACCTCGGGCACCAGCTGCGGCACCCGGGTGCGGATCCGCTCCACCAGCGCGTGCAGCCGGGCGTTCTCCCGCTCGGCCTCGGCGCGTACGGCGCGCAGCGAGGCGGCCGCGGCCACGATCGCGGGGACGTTGACGTAGCCGGGCACCCGGCCGCCCTCGCGCTCGTCGGCGGGCAGCGGCGAGGCGTACCGGACGCCCTTGCGCACGGCCAGCACCCCGACCCCGGGCGGGCCGCCCCACTTGTGGGCGCTCGCGGTCAGCAGCGACCAGCCCGCCGGGACGTCCACCCGCCCGGCGCTCTGCGCCGCGTCCACCAGCAGCGGGACGCCGGCCGCGGCGCACAGCTCGGCGACCTCGCCGACCGGCTGCACCGTGCCGACCTCGTGGTTGGCGCTCTGCAGCGCGGCCAACGCGGTGTCCGGGCGCAGCAGCGCGCCGAAGGCCGCCGGGTCGGCCCGGCCGCCGCGGTCCACCGGCGCCACCGAGACCTCGCCCCCGCCCGCCAGGTGGCGTTCCGCGACGTGCAGCACGCTGGAGTGCTCCACCGCGGAGTGCGTGAAGTGGCGGCCGCGCCGCCGGTTCCCGGTCAGCGCGCCCAGCAGGCCGAGTTGGACGGCCTGGGTGCCGCTCGCGGTGAAGGCGATCTCGTCCGCCCGGGTACCCAGCACCGCGGCCACCGTCTCGCGGGCGGCGTCCAGCAGCATCCGGGCCTGTCGGCCGGAGCGGTAGAGCCGGGCCGGATCGGCCCAGCCCTCGTCCAGGGCGGCGGTCAGCGCCTGCCGCGCGACGGGGTGCAGAGGGGCCGTCGAGGCCGCGTCGAAGTACACGGTGACATTTAACGACACACCCGGCCGGTGTCCGGGGCCCCTCGCGCGGCTCACCCGCCGTCAGTCGATCATCCCGAATGTCCGCTTCGTCCGCGTCCGACGGGCCGTCACGGACGTCGTCCGAGGTCATCCCCCGATCGGGCGTACGGACCTCGAATGCCTACGATGACCTGCGACGCAGCCCCCGCCGGGCCTGATCGGGCTAGCGGGCGGCGCGTTACCGGGGGCTGCCCGTCAGGAGCGCATAAGGCTGGAGTAGGGTTTGGCCCGCATAAGCATTCAAACCGTGCCCGTGGACGGGTCGCCGGGGAGGCTCACACTCCTCCCCGGGGCGACGCGAAGGCGGGCGAGACTTCGGGAAGGCGCTACGTGAGTCCCAACGGCTCCGACCGCTCGCCGCGGCGCACGATGCGGCGGAAGCTGCCTCAGGCGCTGGCACTGGGCCTCGTCATCGCGACCGCCACCGGCTGCTCGGCCAACGACCTCCCCAGGCTTGGCCTCCCGAGTCCCGTCACCCAGGAAGGGCCCTTGGTCCTCCAGATGTGGCAGGGCTCCTGGATCGCGGCGCTGGTGGTCGGCGTACTGATGTGGGGTCTGATCATCTGGAGTGTGATCTTCCACCGGCGCAAGCGCACCGGTGTGGAGATCCCTCCGCAGACCCGGTACAACGTGCCCATCGAGGCGCTCTACACCGCGGTCCCCATCATCATCGTCTCGGTCCTCTTCTACTTCGTCGCCCGCGACGAGGCGAAGCTGACCTCCACCTCCGAGAAGCCGCAGCACTACGTCAACGTGGTCGGTTTCCAGTGGAGCTGGGCGTTCAACTACGAGAACACCGAGGCCCCCGACCCGGCCAACCGGGACGCCGCGTACGAGGTCGGTACGCCCAAGGACGCCCCGACGCTCTGGCTGCCGGTCAACGAGTCGGTTCAGTTCCGCCTCACCTCGCGTGACGTCATCCACGACTTCTGGCCCGTCAACTTCTTGATGAAGATGGACGTCGTGCCGGGCGTGGTGAACAAGTTCGAGGTCACGCCGACCGTCAAGGGCGAGTACATGGGCAAGTGCGCCGAGCTCTGCGGCGTCGACCACTCGCGCATGCTGTTCAACGTCAAGGTCGTCGACCGCGCCGACTACGACAAGCACCTGGCCGAGCTTCGCGCCAAGGGCCAGAACGGTGCGGTGCCCTCCGGCCTGATCACCATGGGAAGTGAAGAGAAGTGACAATCCTCAACGAGCCCGCCGCGGCCGGCGGGGGCGCCGAGGCCGTCACGGTCGGGGCGCAGCGGACCCGCAAGCCGGGTTCGACCATCATCAAGTGGTTGACCACCACTGACCACAAGACGATCGGCACGCTGTACCTGGGCACGTCGTTCGCCTTCTTCCTGATCGGTGGCATCCTCGCCCTGGTCATGCGTGCCGAGCTGGCTCGTCCCGGGACCCAGATCCTGTCGAACGAGCAGTTCAACCAGGCGTTCACGATGCACGGCACGATCATGCTGCTGATGTTCGCGACGCCGCTCTTCGCCGGCTTCGCGAACTGGATCATGCCGCTCCAGATCGGCGCCCCGGACGTGGCGTTCCCGCGTCTGAACATGTTCGCGTACTGGCTGTACCTCTTCGGCTCGACCATCGCGGTGGCGGGCTTCCTGACCCCGAACGGCGCCGCCAACTTCGGTTGGTTCGCCTACTCCCCGCTGTCCGACGCGGTGCACTCGCCCGGCATCGGCGGCGACATGTGGATCATGGGTCTGGCCTTCTCCGGCTTCGGCACGATCCTCGGCGCGGTCAACTTCATCACCACGATCATCTGCATGCGCGCTCCGGGCATGACGATGTTCCGGATGTCGATCTTCGTCTGGAACGTCCTGCTGACCTCGGTGCTGGTCCTGCTGGCCTTCCCGGTGCTGGCCGCCGCGCTGTTCGCCCTGGAGGCGGACCGCAAGTTCGGTGCCCACGTCTTCGACCCGGCCAACGGCGGGGCCCTGCTGTGGCAGCACCTCTTCTGGTTCTTCGGCCACCCCGAGGTGTACATCATCGCGCTGCCGTTCTTCGGCATCGTGTCGGAGATCATCCCGGTCTTCAGCCGCAAGCCGATGTTCGGTTACTCCGGTCTGGTCGCGGCCACCATCGCGATCGCCGGTCTGTCCGTGACGGTGTGGGCGCACCACATGTACGTCACCGGGCAGGTGTTGCTGCCGTTCTTCTCGTTCATGACCTTCCTGATCGCGGTCCCGACCGGTGTGAAGTTCTTCAACTGGGTCGGCACCATGTGGAAGGGCTCGCTGAGCTTCGAGACCCCGATGCTCTGGACGGTCGGCTTCCTGGTCACCTTCCTCTTCGGTGGTCTGACCGGTGTTCTGCTGGCCTCCCCGCCGATCGACTTCCACGTCTCGGACTCGTACTTCGTCGTCGCCCACTTCCACTACGTGGTCTTCGGCACCGTCGTGTTCGCGATGTTCGCCGGCTTCCACTTCTGGTGGCCGAAGATGACCGGCAAGATGCTGGACGAGCGCCTCGGCAGGATCACCTTCTGGACGCTGTTCTTCGGCTTCCACACCACCTTCCTGGTGCAGCACTGGCTCGGCGCGGAGGGCATGCCCCGCCGCTACGCCGACTACCTGAGCTCGGACGGCTTCACCACCCTGAACACCGTCTCGACCATCGGCTCCTTCGTGCTCGGCCTGTCGATCCTGCCGTTCCTCTACAACGTCTGGAAGACCGCCAAGTACGGCGAGAAGGTCACCGTGGACGACCCGTGGGGCTTCGGCCGCTCGCTGGAGTGGGCGACGTCCTGCCCGCCGCCGCGGCACAACTTCCTCACCCTCCCGCGGATCCGCTCCGAATCCCCGGCCTTCGACCTCCACCACCCGGAGATCGCCGCGCTGGACTACCTGGAGAACCACGGCGAGCCGGCCAAGCACCTCGCCGGTGTGACCCCGGCGAAGTACGACGCCCCGAAGCTGGGCAAGGGCAACAAGGAGGGTGACGCCTGATGAAGGAACAGGGAAAGATCTTCCTGGGCCTGTCGGTCTTCGTGCTGGCCATGGCCGTGACCTACGGCCTGTGGACCAACCACTCGGACAAGGGCATCGAGGCGGCCGGTACCACCGCGCTGTTCCTGGCCTTCGGCCTGTGCGCCTTCATCGGGTACTACCTCGCCTTCACCGCCCGCCGGGTGGACAGCGGTGCGGGTGACAACCCCGAGGCCGAGGTCGCGGACGACTCCGGCGAGCTGGGCTTCTTCGCCCCGCACAGCTGGCAGCCGCTCTCGCTGGCGCTCGGTGGCGCGCTCGCCTTCCTGGGCGTGATCTTCGGCTGGTGGCTGATGTTCTGGGCCGCCCCGATCATCATGATCGGCATCTTCGGATGGGTCTTCGAGTTCTACCGGGGCGAGAACCAGAACCAGTAGGTTCCCGCCTCCGGCACCAGGGCCGGTCCTCCCGCACGGGGGGACCGGCCCTGCTGCGTCCCCCGGCGTTGCCGCGTTCCCCGGTCCTGCTGCGTCCCCGGGATGACGGCCTCACTCCGGTGGGTGAACGGGAAGTCCCTCGAATGTCGCTTCACCGGGGGGCGTTCCTACGATCTGATCAATCGTGCGAACCCTCGGAGGCGGTCATGGCCGACAGGCGTGGAATCGCAGCTCTAGGCGGCATCTCGCTGGCCCTCGCAGTGCTGGCCCCGCTGGCCGCCTGCACGGCCGGGGGCGACGAGCCCGCCGGGCCGCACCGGATCGACGCGGCCCCGCTGGTCCACCTCTCGGCGGACGGCAAGGCCGATCCCGCCCAGCCGGTCACCGTGAGCGCCGTCCAGGGCAGCACGCTCACCGACGTCACCGTGGTCGGCCCGGACGGCCGGGTGGTCGCCGGGAAGCTCGCGGAGGACCAGCGCAGCTGGCAGACCACCGGCCGGCTGAAGGCCTCGACCGCGTACACGGTGCGGATCTCCGCCGACGACGGCAGGGGCGGCCGCGGCGACACCACCGCGAGCTTCAGCACCGTCGCCGCCCAGCGCGTGCTGACCGCCAAGCTCGGCCCGGACTCCTCCGGCACCGGCGTCTACGGGGTGGGCCAGCCGCTCACCGTGCAGCTCTCCGAGGCGGTGACGGACCCGCAGGCCCGCCAGGAGGTCGAGCGGGCCCTGACGGTCGGCTCCCAGCCCGTCGTCACCGGGGCCTGGTACTGGGTGGACGACAAGAACCTGCACTTCCGCCCGGAGGCCTACTGGCCGGCCGGCACGGCCGTCTCGCTGGCCTTCGACGGCACCGGCACCCGGATCGCGGACGGCCTCTACGGCGGTGACCGCAGCTCGCTGAAGCTGCGGATCGGCGAGCGGGTGGAGTCGGTGATCGACGCGGCCGCCCACGAGCTCACCCTGAAGCGCGACGGCGAGGTGCTGAAGACCATCCCGGTCACCACCGGCAAGCCCGGCTTCGACACCCGCAACGGCGTCAAGGTGGTGCTCGGCCAGGAGCGGTCGGTCCGGATGAACGGCGAGACCATCGGCATAGCCGCTGGCAGCACGGAGTCGTACGACCTCGACGTGAAGTGGGCCACCCGGGTGACCTGGAGCGGCGAGTACGTCCACGCGGCGCCCTGGTCGGTCGGCTCGCAGGGCATCGAGAACGTCAGCCACGGCTGCACCGGCATGAGCACCGGCAACGCCGAGTGGTTCTACCAGCACACCCGGGTCGGGGACCTGGTGACGGTGGTGAACAGCCGGGGCGGCGCGATGGAGTCCTTCGGCAACGGCTTCGGGGACTGGAACGTCGACTGGAAGGAGTGGGTCAAGCACAGCGCCTCAGGACAGCCCGTCAGCACCACCGCACCGCCCTCCCAGGCCCCCGCCGCGGGGATGATCCGCCCCGACCTCTGACGGGCCCCTCCCGGGCCCGTCAGCCCTCCGGGAAGGCCAGCCGCAGAGCGGTGTCCACGGCGGCCAGGGCGTCCGAGCGGGAGACGCCCAGGCGGCTCGCCCGGGCGGCGAACTCGGCGGCGGCCTCGGCGGTCAGCCGGTGGGCGGCGTCCCCGGTGGCGGCGATCAGCGTGCCGCGCCGGCCGTGGGTCTCCACCACGCCGTCCGCCTCCAGCTCGCGGTAGGCCCGGGCGACGGTGCCGGCGGCCAGCCCCAGCTCCTCGGCCAGGGCCCGGACGGTGGGCAGCCGCAGCCCGGTCGGCAGCTCGCCGGAGCGGGCCCGGTCGGCGATCTGGGTGCGGATCTGCTCGTACGGGGGAGTGGCCGAGGCGGGGTCGACGGACAGCTGCACAGGGGCTCCTGGTGGCGCGGCGGGCGGGTACGGGAAAGCCGCCGGACACGCCCGAGGGCCGCCGACCAGAAGAACTCTGGTCAGCGGCCCTCGGGGTGGCGCGGTGGCGCTTACGGGATCAGTGGTGGCCGTGGCCGCTGGTGATCTCGTGGTGCTCCTCGGCGGTCGGCTTGGGGATCTGGCTGCCCTCGCCGTAGAAGCCGCGGGAGAGCTTGGCCCGGGTGCGGGTGAGGACGCCGGCCTTGCGGGCCACGCCGTTCTCGTCCGTCTGGGCCGGCAGCTCGACCGGCTGGTTCTGGTCGTGCGCGGTGAGCTTGAACAGGTCCTTCTGCGGCAGCTGGGCGTGCACCTCGATGAACTCGCCGTGCGGCAGGCGCTTGATGACGCCCGTCTCGCGGCCGTGCAGCACCTTCTCCTTGTCACGGCGCTGGAGGCCGAGGCACCAGCGCTTGGTGATGATGAAGACGACGACCGGGACGACGAAGAAGCCGACGCGGACGAAGTAGGTGATCGAGTTGATCGACAGGTGCAGGTGGGTGGCGAACAGGTCGTTGCCACCACCCATCAGCAGCACCAGGTAGAGGCTGATCCAGGCGGCACCCAGGGCGGTGCGGACCGGAGCGTTGCGCGGGCGGTCCAGGATGTGGTGCTCGCGCTTGTCGCCGGTGATCCAGCTCTCGATGAACGGGTAGACCGCGATCGAGACCAGGACCAGCGGGAAGATCGCCAGCGGGATCATGACACCCAGGTTGAGGGTGTGACCGCCCCAGACGCTGATCTCCCAGCCCGGCATGACACGGATCAGACCCTCGGAGAAGCCCATGTACCAGTCGGGCTGGGCGTCCGTGGAGACCTGGTCCGGACGGTACGGGCCGTACGCCCAGATCGGGTTGATCGTGGCGATCGCCGAGACGACGGCGATGAGGCCGAACACCAGGAAGAAGAAGCCACCGGCCTTGGCCATGTAGACCGGCATCAGCGGCATGCCGACGACGTTCTTCTCGGTCTTGCCCGGGCCCGCCCACTGGGTGTGCTTGTGGTAGAAGACCAGGATCAGGTGCGCCACCAGCAGGCCGAGCATGATGCCCGGGATCAGCAGCACGTGGATGGTGAAGAAGCGCGGCACGATGTCGTGGCCGGGGAACTCGCCCCCGAACAGGAACATCTGGACGTAGGTGCCGATCAGCGGGACGGCGAGGATCGCGCCTTCCATGAAGCGGATACCGGTGCCCGACAGCAGGTCGTCCGGCAGGGAGTAGCCGAAGAAGCCGTCGAACATGCCCAGGACCAGCAGCAGGAAGCCGAAGACCCAGTTGATCTCACGCGGCTTGCGGAACGCGCCGGTGAAGAACACGCGCATCATGTGCACGAGCATCGCGGCCACGAAGACCAGGGCGGCCCAGTGGTGGATCTGACGGATCAGCAGACCGCCGCGGACCTCGAAGCTGATGTCCACCGTGGAGGCGTAGGCCTCCGACATCGGGATGCCCTTGAGCGGCACGTACGAGCCGTCGTAGACGACCTCGGCCATCGAGGGCTTGAAGAACAGCGTCAGGTAGACGCCGGTCAGGATGATGATGACGAACGTGTAGAGGCAGATCTCGCCCAGCATGAAGGACCAGTGGTCCGGGAAGATCTTCCGCAGGTTGGCCTTGGCGAGGGAGTAGATCCCCAGCCGGCCGTCCGTCCAGTCAGCCGCGGCTTCCCACTTGTTGGCGGGCTTTTCACGCGTGCTGGAGGGCTTGGCGGCACCGGTCGTGGTGCTGCTCGCGCTACTCATCGAGCACGCTCCCAGTAGCTCGGGCCGACGGGCTCCGCGAAGTCGCCGGTGGCGACCAGGTTGCCCTTCTCGTCAGTGATGATCTTCAGCTGCGGCAGCGGGTGACCGGCCGGGCCGAAGATGACGCGGGCGCCGTCCGCCAGGTCGAAGGTCGACTGGTGGCAGGGGCAGAGCGCGTGGTGGGTCTGCTGCTCGTACAGGCTGATCGGGCAGCCGACGTGGGTGCAGATCTTGGAGTAGGCGAGGATGCCCTCGAAGCCGAGCTCCTTGGACTTCTCGTCCTTGATGTCCTCGGGCGCGATGCGGACCAGCATCAGGGCGTCCTTGGCGATCCGCTGCTGGAAGTCCTCGCTGTGCGTGGACAGGCCCTCCGGCATGGCGAAGGTGAGCGAGCCGATGACGATGTCCTCGGGCTTCATCGGCTGCAGCGTGTTCATGTTGATCAGCGGCAGCGGCTTGGCCTCGGTCGCCTCCTTCCAACCGGTCTCCTTGAGCTTCTTCTCGGGAAGCGGGCCAAGGTCACGGAGCAGGACCACGCCGGAGAGCGGGACCAGCGCCATGGAGCCGATCAGGGTGTTGCGGATCATCTTGCGGCGGCCGAAGCCGGACTCGGCGGCGCCGGTCTTGAACTGCTCGATGACGTCCGCGCGGACCTCGTCGGACGCCTCGATCGGGTGACGCTCGGCCGGCAGCTCGACGTCCGACATCAGGGTGCGGGCCCAGTGGACCGCGCCCGCGCCGATCATGAACAGCGCGATACCCAGGGTCAGGCCGAGCGCGAAGTTCAGCGCGCTGACGTGACCGAGCGGGAAGATGTAGACGATCTTGTCCGGGTCGATGGCCACGTACGAGGCGATGAAGCCCACGGTGGCGAGCATCGAGATCACGAACATCAGCGAGACCTGGCGCTCGGCGCGCTGGGCGGCCCGCTCGTCGATGTCGGTGCGCCGGGGCTCGTGGGCCGGCAGGCCCGGGTCGGCGAACGGGCTGCCGTGGTCGGCCACCTCGCCGGCGGAGCCGTGCGGCTCCGGGAGCTTCTCTTCTGACATGTCGTGGCTCATGACTTCTTGGCCTTGGTGGTGTGGGCGGCGACCCAGATCGCGACCGCGATGAGCGTGCCGAGGCCGAAGATCCAGCCGAACAGACCCTCGGTCACCGGACCGAGGCTGCCCAGGGTGAGACCGCCGGGGTTGGGCTCATCGTTGGTGGTGTGGCGGACGAAGGCCACGATCTGCTTCTTCTGCTCCTCGGGCATGGTGGTGTCCGGGAACGACGGCATGTTCTGCGGGCCGGTCTGCATGGCCTCGTAGATGTGCTTGGCGTCCACGCCCTCGAGCGACGGGGCGTACTTGCCCTTGGTCAGGGCACCACCCTGGCCGGCGAAGTTGTGGCACTGGGCGCAGTTGGTGCGGAACAGCTCGCCACCCTTGGAGATGTCCTCGGGGTTGGTCGAGGTGAACTGCTCCTCCGTCGGGGTCACCGGGCCGGGACCGAGGGAGGCGACGTAGGCGGCGAGCTGGTCGATCTCGGCCTGCGAGTAGATGTTCTTCTTGCGCGGGACCTGGGCGCCGGGCTGCTGGGCGGGCATGCGGCCGGTGCCGACCTGGAAGTCGACGGCGGCGGAGCCGACGCCGACCAGGCTCGGACCGTCACTGCTGCCCTGGCCGTTCATGCCGTGGCAGGAGGAGCAGCCGACGGCGAAGAGCTTCTTGCCCTCATCGATCGCGAGCGACTGCGCGGCGACGTCGGCCTGCGCCTTGTCGGCGGGCGCGAACGCGGCGTACAGCCCCCCGGTTGCCGCCAGGGCGAGAAGTAGGACGACCAGCGCCGCCAATGGGTGGCGCCGTCGTGCGGAGAGCTTTTTCACGGAATAACCCCGGTGTCAGGATCTGGTCGACTGGTGGGTGCACCCGGCGGCCGGTCTGGCCGGCACGAGGCTGCCTGTCTAGGGCTGCGCGCGCGGTCGGTCGGTGGGAGCGTCGGCACCGGCAGAAGCGGCCCGTCGCCGGTGAGGGCGGGGGCCGCAGCCGGTGGCCAGCGACCTGATCAGCTGGTTACTTGATCAGGTAGATGGTCGCGAACAGGCCGATCCACACGACGTCGACGAAGTGCCAGTAGTACGACACGACGATCGCCGCGGTGGCCTGCTCGTGCGTGAAGCGCTTGGCTGCGTACGTCCGTCCCAGGACCAGCAGGAAGGCGATCAGACCACCCGTCACGTGCAGCCCGTGGAAGCCGGTGGTCAGGTAGAACACCGTGCCGTACGGGTCGGAGGACAGCGACAGGCCGTCCTTCTTGACCAGCTCGGTGTACTCGAAGACCTGGCCGCCGATGAAGACCGCGCCCATGGCGAACGTGAGGATGAACCACGCCCGGAGCTTCTTCACGTCACCGCGCTCGGCAGCGAACACGCCGAGCTGGCAGGTGAGCGAGGAGAGCACCAGGATCGTGGTGTTGACCGAGGAGAAGGGCACGTTGAGGGCGTGGGCCTTCTCGGTCCAGAACTCCGGCCCCTTGACGGAGCGGAGCGTGAAGTACATCGCGAAGAGGGCCGCGAAGAACATCAACTCGGAACTGAGCCAGACGATCGTTCCGACGCTGACCATGTTCGGCCGGTTGACCGATCCGTGCGCGTGCCCGGTTTCTACTGCTGTTGCTGTCGCCACGACGGACATTATGTCGGTCCCTTATTCCGTCTTCACGTCGGGGGGTGTCCCTCGGAGTGTCCGGTGCGTGCGGTATGCCCCCTTGGGGGGTGCCGGGGTGCCCGGACGGGGGTTGAGCAGCGGCGTGTCCCTTTTCTGATGGTTCCTCGGAGGGGCCTGCGACCCCGTTGCCCGGCGCGTCGCTGCACGGTCGGACCAGCCGTGGGAGGTAAGGGGACGGGCCCGGGGTCGGCCGTACGGGTGGACTGGACGGGATCGGGTGACGGGCCGTCCTCCGGGCGGGTGAGCCCGGGGCGCGGCGGCTCGGGACGGATCGTGCGCGAGGGGGACTCGGCGGAGGGTGATCGGGAGTAGCATCCGGATCAGGCGAACGTGGTCCGGATCACACTTGAGGGAGCAGGGCCCATGGCGTACACGACCGATGAGACGCTCACCGTCCTCGTCTACAGCGACGACCGCAACACCCGCGAGCAGGTGCTGACGGCGCTCGGCCGTCGGCCCGCCGAGGATCTTCCGGAACTGTCCTACCTGGAGTGCGCGACCACCCCCGCGGTGCTCAAGGCACTGGAGAAGGGGGGCGTGGACCTCTGCGTGCTGGACGGCGAGGCCGTTCCGGCCGGGGGGCTGGGGCTCGGGCGCCAGCTCAAGGACGAGATCTACGGCTGCCCGCCGGTGCTGGTGCTGATCGGCCGGCCGCAGGACTCCTGGCTCGCCGCCTGGAGCCGGGCGGACGCCGCCATCTCCCGCCCGGTGGAGCCGGTGGCGCTGGCCGGGGCGGTCGCCACCCTGCTGCGGGCGCGGCTGGCGAAGCGGACTCCGGTCGTCCGCTGAATTCCCCCCCGGCAACTGGAAAAGAGAGGGGTAGAAGCGGCCGCTTCGCTCGATAGGCTGGCTCCATCCGCACGGACGTCCCCCCGGAGCGGGGAACCGACAAACAGCTGGAGTCAGCCATGGTGAACGTGAACCCTGCGAACGGCGGTAGCGACCCCGCGCAGGTGATCCGCACCTGGCCGGACCTCCTGGCCGCGCTGTTGCAGGGGGAGGACCTCGACCGCGCGTCCACCGCGTGGGCGATGGACCGGATCATGAGCGGCGAGGCGTCCCCCGTGCAGGTGGCCGGGTTCATGATCGCGCTGCGGGCCAAGGGCGAGTCGGTCGAGGAGATCGCCGGCCTGGTCGACGCGATGTACGAGCACGCCGAGCCGCTGGAGATCCCCGGACCGGCGGTGGACATCGTCGGCACCGGCGGGGACCGGGCGAAGACCGTCAACATCTCCACCATGTCGGCGATCGTCGCGGCGGCCGCCGGCGCCAAGGTGGTCAAGCACGGCAACCGGTCGGCCTCCTCCAGCAGCGGCTCCTCGGACGTGCTGGAGAAGCTCGGGGTGGCGCTGGACCTCTCCTCGCAGCGGGTCGCCGAGGTGGCCGAGGAGGTCGGTCTCACCTTCTGCTTCGCGGCCAAGTTCCACCCCTCGATGCGGCACGCCGCCACCGCGCGGCGCGACCTCGGGGTGCCGACCTCCTTCAACATCCTCGGCCCGCTCACCAACCCGGCCAGGGTCACCGCGCACGCCATCGGCTGCTTCGACACCCGGCTGGCCGGGCTGATCGCCGGGGTGCTGGCCGAACGGGGCGCGACGGCGCTGGTCTTCCGCGGTGACGACGGGCTGGACGAGCTGACCATCACCACCACCTCGCAGGTCTGGCTGGTGCGCGACGGGGTGGTCACCGAGACCACCTTCGACCCGCGGGACGTCGGTATCGAGCTGGTCGGCATCGAGGCGCTGCGCGGGGCGGACGCCTCGTACAACGCCGAGGTCGCGCGGCGGCTGCTGGCGGGGGAGCACGGGCCGGTGCGGGACGCCGTCCTGCTGAACACGGCGGCGGCACTGGTCGCGCTGGACCTCGGCGAGGCGCCGCTCGCCGAGCAGCTTGCGGCCGGCATGGAGCGGGCCGCGGAGGCGATCGACTCCGGTGCCGCGCAGGACCTGCTGCGGCGCTGGTCGGAGGCCACCAGCCGGATCTGAGGCGGTAGTTGGGGAGCCCGTGCCGGAACGCCGGCACGGGCTCCCGCGCTGTCCGGATGCTGGATGCCCGTTTGACCACCCGATGGACGCGGCCTAGAGTCTTGGCCAGGTCATGAGTGACAGTGCGAAGCCCCAGCTGGCTGTCCGGCAACCCTCCGTCCGTGGCGGGGTGCCCTGGGTGAGGACCGGGTCGTCACGGCAAGCCGTCCGTGCGACAAGCGCGGACGCCCGACGACTAGCACTCCCGGGGTCCCTCACCCCTGAAGGAGTGCATCCTCATGTCCCCTCTCGCCACCACCGAGACCTGCGCCCCGCTCGCCGTCCTCGGCGCCGACGTCCAGGTCCCGCTCGCCAACGGTGAGAAGGTCGGCTACGCGGCGCTGGACTACGCGGCCAGCTCCCCGGCGCTTCAGCGGGTGTGGGACGACGTCGCCGCCTACGCGCCGTACTACGGCAGCGTCCACCGCGGGGCCGGGTACCTCTCCCAGCTGTCCACCGACCTGTTCGAGCAGAGCCGGCGCACCGTCGGCGAGTTCCTCGACCTGCGCGAGGGCGACCAGGTGGTCTTCACCCGGGCCACCACCGACTCGCTCAACCTGCTGGCCGCGGCCGTTCCGGCCGGCACCCGGGTGTTCGCCTTCGAGACCGAGCACCACGCCTCGCTGCTGCCCTGGGCGCACGCCGGACTGGGCGTCACCTACCTGCGGGCGCCTCGCTCCCGGGCCGAGGCGGTGGCCGCGCTGGACGCCGCCCTCGCCGGGGCGCCCGAGGGCCCCAAGCTGCTCTGCGTCACCGGCGCCTCCAACGTGACCGGCGAGCTGTGGCCGGTCGCCGAGCTGACCCGGACCGCGCACCGGCACGGCGCCCGGGTGGTGCTGGACGCCGCCCAGCTGGCGCCGCACCAGCGGGTCTCGGTCCGTGAGCTGGACGTCGACTGGATCGCCTTCTCCGGCCACAAGATCTACGCGCCGTTCGGCGCCGGGGTGCTGGCCGGCCGGGCGGACTGGCTGGACGCGGCCGAGCCGTACCTGGCCGGCGGCGGGGCGACCCGGACGGTGGCCCGGGAGAGCGACGGCTCGGTGGCCGTGCAGTGGCACACCGGCCCGGCCCGGCACGAGGCCGGCTCGCCGAACGTCATCGGCGCCTACGCGATCGCCTCGGCCTGCCGGGCCCTGACCGAGGCCGGCTTCGACGCGCTGGAGGCCCGCGAGCAGCAGCTGATCGCCCGGCTGACGGCCGGGCTGGCGCAGATCCCGCAGGTCAAGGTGCTGAACCTGTTCGGCTCCGACTCCGCCCGGGTCGGCGTGCTGTCCTTCGTCGTCCGGGGCTGGAACAGCTCGCACTTCTCGGCCGCGCTGTCCGCCGAGTACGGCATCGGGGTGCGCGACGGCCTGTTCTGTGCCCACCCGCTGGTGCGCACGCTGCTCGGGGACGAGGACGTCGCCCCGTCCGAGTGCGGCGCGCCGGAGCCCTCGCTGCCGGGCGAGCGCAGCCTGAACGCGATCCGGGTGAGCTTCGGCGCCGGGACGCCGGACGAGCACGTCGACCGCTTCCTGACCGCCGTCCGGGAGCTGGTCACGGACGGGGCGGCCTGGAACTACCGTAACGAGGGCGGTCGCTGCGTCGCGACCGTGCAGATCGACCGGGGCCGGCGCGAGGGCTGAGCGCTACTCGTCCAGGCCCAGGGCGAAGGCGGCTTCCAGGTCGTGCTGGGAGTAGGTGCGGAAGGCGATCTGGGTCTCGGTGTGGGCCACGCCCGGGACCTTGTTGAGCCGGCCCGGGATGACCTCGGCCAGGTCGTCGTGCCGGCGCACCCGCACCATCGCCACCAGGTTGTAGCCCCCGGTCACCGAGTAGACCTCGCTGACGCCGTCGATGGCGGCGATGGATTCGGCGATCTCCGGGATGCGGTCGACACTGGTCTTGATCAGGACGATGGCGGTGATCACAGTTCGGGCTCCTTTGTGGGGTGCCGCCAGCGTATCGGGCGTCGGCCGGGTCGTCGCGGGGGGTGGCGAACCACGGTGCAGGCGTAGAGGAACCCGGCCGAGAAGCCGATCACGTGGACCAGGTACGCCACCCCGGGCCCGGCCGAGTGCACCGACCACCACTGCAGGGCGAACCAGAGGCCGAGCACCAGCCAGGCGGGGAACCGCAGCGGCAGGAAGAGCAGCAGCGGGACGAGGGTGGTGACCCGGGCCCGGGGGTGGAGGCGCAGATAGGCGCCGAGCGCGGCGGCGATCGCCCCGGAGGCCCCGATGAGCACCCGGGTGGAGTTCGGCGAGTGCGCCTCGGCGAGCGCGAAGCCGTACGTGGTCAGGCTGCCGGCGGCCAGGTAGAAGACGGCGTACCGGGCCCGGCCCAGCCGCCGTTCGACGGTGGGGCCGAAGACCTGGAGGAAGAGCAGGTTCCCCAGCAGGTGCAGCCAGCCGGCGTGCAGGAAGAGGCCGGTGAGGACGGACAGGGCCGGGTGCTTGCCCGGGGTCGGGGCGGCCGGGCAGCCGGGGACCGGGTCGGGGGCCTCGGCCAGCTGCGCGGCGGTCAGCGGCCGCCCGGCCAGCACCTCGGCCGGGACGGCGCCCCAGCGCTGCTCGTACCGCTGCTCCGCACAGACCCGGGCCCGGCCGGTGCCGTACAGCGGGTTGAGCCCGGCGGCCGGGCCGAGCAGGAAGACCAGGGTGTTGAGTGCGATCAGGGCGTAGCTGACCGCCGGGACGGTCGCGGCCGGGCGGCCGCCCCGGGCGGCGGTGTCGTCGGGGACCGCGAGCGCCATGCGGCCAAGCATCCCTCCGGGCGCCGCAGGTGACACGGCGGTTTACGGCAGGTGGACCAGTCCGGGTGTTCGGGCAACCGGTGGCCGCGATGGTTGCCCCAGGCAATAGGCTTGGGGCGGGCATTCCCGCCTCCCGCCGCCGATGCCGGGGCTCCGGGGGGAGCGCCTAGCCCACGAAGGGACCACCCGAGAGGACCCCCGATGACCGTCCCCGCCCTGACCGCCGAGACGCGCTGGCGCTGCACCCTGTGCGGCAACCTCACCCGCTTCGACGTGACCCGCACCGCGCGGGTGACCGAGTTCCTGCACTTCGACCTGGCCGGCGAGTCCAGGGTCGAGGAGACCGAGGTGCTGAGCGAGACCATCGAGTCGGTGCGCTGCCGCTGGTGCAACGCGGTGGACCAGGTCGAGCTGGTGGCCCGCCCGGGTGCCGAGGGGGCGCAGGCCCCCACCGAGCAGGGCTGACCCCACCCGCCGCGGCGGGTGGGTGCGCGGCGCACCCGCCCGCGCCGCACGGGACAATGCAGAAACAAGACGCACGGAGCGTGACGACAGGGGGAGGTCGCGGCCGTGCCCCGCTGGACCAGGATCGGAGCCGAGGACGTGGTGGACGCAGCGAAGGAGCCCGGCGAAGCCCAGGGGCTTCAGCCCGCTGCGGCCGAGGCCCGGGCCGGGGCGGCGGCCGAGGCGGCGAACGACTCCTCCGAGCCCGCGGCGGAGCACGCCGTCGAGAAGCTCGACCGGCCGCTGCCCGAGGGCGTGCGCCGGCGCGTGGTCGGGCTGGCCTCGGACGCGCTCGGCGGGCTGCCGGCGGGCGAGCTCCCGCAGAGCCTGCGTCAGTACGTGAAGTTCACGCCGGCGCGGCGGGCCAAGTACGCGGCCACCGCGCTGGCGGCGGCCCTGGAGGCGGAGCCGGCCTTCCGGGTACGGATAGCGGAGCGGCTGCGCCTCGGGCAGCCGGACCTGGTGAAGGCGCTGGAGTCGGGCACCGTCCCGAGCGCCGCCGATCCGATGGACGTCGCGGCCGCCGCCTACCTGGTGCGTTCGGCGGGCTGGAGCCGGCTGGTGGCCGAGGCCGGCGAGGAGGCCGAGCGGGCCGGCGCCGAGGACGCGGCCGCGGAGTCGGCCCGGCTGGTGGAGAAGCTGCACGCCGAGCTGGCCGAGGTGCGGGCCTCCGCGCGGGCGGACGTGGACCGGCAGCGGGCCGAGTCGGACGGCGTCCGCAAGGAGGCCGAGTCGCTGCGCAAGAAGGTGCGGTCGCTGGAGAGCGACACCCGCCGGGCGCAGGCCGAGACCCGCCGGGTGGCCGGCGAGCTGGAAGCCCTGAAGGCGCAGACCGCGGCCGAGCGCGGTGCGGCCGAGACCGAGGCGCGCAGGCTCAGGCACCGGGTCTCGGAGCTGGAGAACGCGGTCGAGCAGGGCCGCCGGTCGGCCCGTGAGGGGCGCAGCGTCGAGGACATGCGGCTGCGGCTGCTGCTGGACACCGTGCTGCAGTCGGCCCAGGGGCTCCAGCGGGAGCTGGCGCTGCCGGTCTCCCAGATCCGCCCGGCGGACCTGGTGGAGGCGGTGGTGCCGGGGGCGGCCTCGCCCCACGACGTGGCCCGGCGCGGGCTGGCCGAGGACGATCCGGCGCTGCTGGACCAGCTGCTGGCGATCCCCCAGGTGCACCTGGTGGTGGACGGCTACAACGTGACCAAGACCGGTTATCCGACGCTGCCGCTGGAGCAGCAGCGGATCCGGTTGCTGGGCGGGCTGGCGATGCTGGCGCAGCGCACCCAGGCGGAGGTCACCTGCGTGTTCGACGGGCAGGACCTGGACGTCCCGGTGATCATGGCGCCGCCGCGCGGGGTCCGGGTGCGGTTCAGCCGGACCGGGGAGACGGCCGACGAGCTGATCCGCCGTCTGGTGCGGGCCGAGCCGCAGGGCCGTCCGGTGGTGGTGGTGTCGACCGACCGGGAGGTCGCGGACGGCGTGCGGAAGGCGGGCGCGCGCCCCGTGGCCTCGGTGCTGCTGCTGAACCGGCTGGCGCGCCCCTGACCCCGACCGGACGTGCGATGCCTGGTCAGGAGTGGTTCCGGGGTGGTGTGCGGGTCCCGTGTCGTCAGTGTGCGGACCGGAGTTCACACCTACGGGGGAGTGGCAAAACGGATAGATCTTCACTAGGGTCTGGCGTCAAACCTATTTTCCGGAATCTCATCCCATCAGGTGAGTCCGTTGGAAGAAGGAGCAGGACCCTTGGCCTCCCACCGCCGTCCCAAGCAGCCGAGCCGCGCGCGGATCTCCGTGCTCACCGCTGCTGCTGCGACCGCGGTCGCCCTCTCCGCGCAGGTGGCCGCGCACGCCGCGCCGCAGCCGAACAAAACGGACGTCAAAGCGCAGATCGACCAGCTCCAGGAGGAGCAGGAGCAGGCGGCGGAGAAGTACAACGGCGCCAAGGAGCGGGCCGACCAGCTGCGCAAGCAGGCCGACCAGCTGCAGGACCAGGTGGCCCGCAGCCAGGAGCAGATGACCCAGCTCCAGGGCGGTCTCGCCGAGGTGGCGGGCGAGCAGTACCGCACCGGCGGCATCGACCCGTCCGTCCAGCTGATGCTCACCTCCGACCCGTCCGGCTACCTGGAGAAGGCCTCCACCGTCCAGCAGGCCAGCAGCAGCCAGGCCGAGGCGCTCAAGGGGCTGCTGGACCAGCAGCGCCGGCTGGACCAGGAGAAGGTCGAGGCCTCCGCCGTGCTCGCCTCGCTGGACACCACCACCAAGGACCTGAACCAGGCCAAGGCGGACGTCAACACCAAGCTGAAGGCCGCCCAGGACCTGCTGAACTCGCTGAGCGCCACCGACCGCGCCGCGCTGAAGGCCCAGCAGGCGCAGGACGACCGCGCCTCCCGCGGCAGCGACCGGGTCGACCTCAGCAGCCTGCCGCCGGCCAGCGGCTACGCGGCCGTGGCGATGGCCAAGGCGATGAGCAAGCAGGGCTCGCCGTACGTGTGGGGCGCCACCGGCTCGACCACCTTCGACTGCTCGGGCCTGATGGTCTGGGCGTACGGGCAGGCGGGCGTCTCGCTGCCGCGCACCTCGCAGGAGCAGGGCCACTACGGCACCCGGGTGCCCTCGCTGGACCAGGCCCAGCCGGGCGACCTGGTGGTCTACGGCAACGACATGCACCACGTCGGGATGTACATCGGCAACGGCATGGTGGTCCACGCGCCGCACACCGGTGACGTGGTGAAGGTGATGAAGGCCGACGCGATGTCGATCAACACCATCCGCCGGGTCTGACGGCCCGACACGCCCGCGAGGCCCCTCCGGGGGCTGTGAAAAGCGCCACCCCTCGCGCGGGGGTGGCGTTCGGCTTTCCGCCCCTTCGCGGCCACATGCTGAGAACTGATCAGCCTTCTGTGTGCCAGTGGTCACCATCGGTCATTTTCACAGAAGAACTTGGGAAATCTTCGGTCTTTTTTCTGACAAGGATTTGAACGGATCACGGTTCAGTTACTAGGGTCGTGCCCTGAACCACCGCACTGTCGATCGCCCAGCCAGGGTGGCGGCGGTGGTTACCGTCGAGTTCGTGAGGCAGCGGGGCAGGTCGAAGCGACTGCCCGACAGGGGAGCCCAGTGGTTTGGGGGCGCTGCGGAGCGGAGCCGGGGAACCACGTTCCTCCGGGGTGAATCGACGCCAGGTCGGCCGATGGAACGGCCGTGAGGCGTCGTAGGGCATGCTTCCGGCCCGAACCCGTCAGCTCACCCGGTAGGCGGACGTAGGAAGAAGGAGTCCGCCTTCGTGGCGTCCCATCGTCGTCCCAAGCCCGCAGGCCGCGCCCGGGTCTCGATCCTGACCGGTGTCGCCGCGGCAGCCGTCGTCCTCTCCGCTCAAGGTGCCCACGCCGACCCGCAGCCGACCAAGGAACAGGTCAAGGGGCAGGTCGACCAGCTCAACGAGCAGGCCGAGATCGCGACCGAGAACTACAACGCGGCCCAGGCCAAGCAGCAGGAGCTGGAGAAGCAGGTCTCCGGCATGCAGGACCAGGTGGCCCGTCAGCAGGCCCAGGTCACCGAGCTCCAGGGCGGCCTGGCCGAGATCGCCGGCGAGCAGTACCGCAACGGGGGCATATCCCCGACCGTCCAGCTGATGTTCTCCTCCAGCCCGGACACCTTCCTCAGCCAGGCCGACGCGCTGAACCAGGCCGGCAGCACCCAGAAGGGTCAGCTGAAGGAGCTCCAGGAGCAGCAGCGCAAGCTCGACCAGGACCGCAACGAGGCCCAGGGCAAGCTCGCCGAGCTGGAGTCGACCACCCAGCAGCTGAAGGCCTCCAAGGAGGAGGTCCAGGGCAAGCTGAAGGCGGCCCAGGACCTGCTCAACACGCTGACCGAGCAGGAGCGCCAGGCGCTGCGCCAGGCCGAGGAGAAGGCCGCGGCCGACGCCAAGGCCAAGGCCGACGCCGCCCAGGCCCAGCAGCAGCAGGCCGACCGCGCCTCCCGCGACAACAGCCGCGGCGACCTCGCGACCGGCTCGTCCGGCTCGTCCGCCTCGACCGCCTCCTCCCCGGTGAAGGTGGCCCCGGGCAGCTCGCGCGGTGCCGCCGCGCTCTCGGCCGCCGCCTCCAAGATCGGCAGCCCGTACGTCTGGGGCGCCACCGGCCCGGGCTCCTTCGACTGCTCCGGCCTGATGGTCTGGGCGTTCAACCAGGCGGGCGTGTCGCTGCCGCGCACCTCGCAGGCGCAGGCCTCGGCCGGCACCCGGATCGGCTCGGACATCTCCCAGGCCCAGCCCGGCGACCTGCTGATCTTCTACACCGACGCCCACCACGTCGGCATCTACGCGGGCAACGGCCAGGTGCTGCACGCGCCCAAGCCGGGCGCGTCGGTGCGCTACGAGGCCGTCACCAACATGCCGCTGGCCTCCATCGTGCGGGTCTGATCACCGCTCGGACGCTTCCAGGCCCGGCCTCCCCCAGGGGAGGCCGGGCCTGCGGTTTTTCCTGCGGCTTTTCCCGAGGGCCGATCAAATGTCCGACAACAGCCTGAATATTCGGGTTGGCAGGGGTTTGGACTCGCTTGCCCTGACTCGCTAACGTCTGCCACCGGACTCCCGCTCGACGGCCGCCCGTCCCGGTGCGGCGGCGGGAGCCGCGCCGCAGGATTGGAGCCGCTGCCGCCATGCCCGTGCACCGCCGTTCCCAACTGCTCGCCCGGGCGCTGGTGCTGACCGCGGCCGCCGCCACCGCCCTGGGTGTGGCTGCCGGAGGCAGCGCCCAGGCCGCCCCCGGCAGCCCCGACCCGGGCGACCGCCAGGACGTCAAGACGCAGGTGGAACAGCTGTACGATGAGGCCGAGCAGGCGTCCGAGAAGGCCAACGCGGCGCAGGAGGCCCAGCGGCGGCTCCAGGGCGAGACCACGATCCTCCAGGGCGAGATCGCCGTGGCCCAGGACCAGCTCAACGGGCTGCGGGGCGACCTCGCGACGGTGGCCGGGGCCGAGTACCGCGGCGGCGGGATGACCCAGACCGCCCAGCTCATCCTCTCGCCCGACCCGGAGGGCTACCTGTCCCGCGCCCGCGCCCTGGGCCAGGCCGCCGCGCGCCAGCAGGAGACCCTGCACGAGCTGGTCGCCCGGCAGCGCCGGCTCGACCAGCGCCGGACCGAGGCGGCCGGCAAGCTCGACGAGCTGGACCGGACCCGCCGCTCGCTCGCCGACAGCAAGCAGCAGATCCAGCAGCGGCTGGCCAGCGCGCAGAAGCTGCTGAACGGTCTGGGCGCCGCCGAGCGGGCCCGGCTGACGGTCCAGGACGCCCGGGACGCCGAGCAGCGCGCCACCCGGGGCACCGACCGGCTGGACCTCGGCACCGCCCCGCCCGCCTCCGAGCGCGGGGCCGCCGCGCTGGCCGCCGCGGTGCGGATGATCGGCTCCCCGTACGTCTACGGGGCCACCGGCCCGCACGCGTTCGACTGCTCCGGTCTGATGTACTACAGCTGGCGGCAGGCCGGAGTGACCCTGCCGCGCACCTCGCAGGCCCAGGCGTACGCCGGGCAGCGGGTCAGCCTGTCCGAAGCGCGACCGGGAGACCTGGTGATCTTCTACCGGGACATGCACCACGTCGGCATGTACGCCGGCGGCGGCGTGATCGTGCACGCCCCCCGCCCGGGCGCCAAGGTCCGCTACGAGAGCGTCACCGCCATGCCGGTCTCCGGGGTGGTCCGGCTCTGAACGCCCCGCCGTCCGGCCCCGCCGACCCCACTGGCCCCGCCGGTACATCCGGCTCCCGCCCCCGCCGGACGCTGTCCCGGCGGGGCGCGCTGCTGCTCGCGGCCGGTGGGCTGGCCCAGCTGTCGCTGCCTCCGGCCGCCCCGGCGGCGCCCGCGGCCCGCTCGGCGGACCGGCACGCCGAGGTGGCCGCCGCGCTGGCGGAGCGGGCGCGTTCGGCGCCGCCGTGGGCCGGGCTGCCGGTGGCCGGGGCGGGGTACCGCAACCTGGTGCTCGCCGCCTCCGGCGGGCCGGAGCGGCTGACCGCCGCCGCCGAACTGGCGGTGCGGATCGCCGGGTACGACGAGTACCCGGTGGTGTACCCGCGCCGGATCGAGCTGGTCCGGGCCGGCGACGGCTGGCGGGTCGAGCGCGAGGAGAGCGCGGGCGGCCCGCCGGCGCCGTGGGACTTCGGGCCGCTCCGGTCGGCTCCGGGAGCGAACTGCCTGGTGGTCGGGCCGGCCGCCGGGCCCGACCCGGCCGAGCTGGCCGCGGTGGGGGACCGGGCGGTGCCCGCCGTCACCGAGGTCTGGGGCGGCGCCTGGCCGGAGCGGCTGCTGCTGGAGCGGCCCGCCACCGAGGAGCAGTTCGCCCGGCTGCTGGAGGGCGACCCGGACGGCTGGACGGGCATGGCGGCGGTCACCGTGGCCGCCCCCGGCGCACCGTGGCACACCCCGGCGGACCGGGTGCTGGTCAACCCGGAGGTGTACGGGCGGCTCAGCGACTTCGGCCGCCAGGTGGTGATCACCCACGAGGCCACCCACGTCGCGACCAGGGCCGACACCCGGGCCTGGACCCCGCTGTGGCTCTCCGAGGGCGTCGCCGACTGGACGGCGTACCGCGACTCGGGCCGCAGCCCGCAGCAGGTCGCCCCCGAGCTGGCCCGGGACGTCGCCGCCGGGAGGACGCCCACCGCGCTGCCCGCCGACCGGGACTTCGCCGCCGGGGCCACCGGCATCGCCCAGGCCTACGAGCAGTCCTGGCTGGCCTGCGAGCTGATCGCCCGCACCCACGGGCCGCAGCGGCTGGTCGCCTTCTACCGCGCGATCGGCGCGGCCGACGGGCAGGGCGAGGACCGGGAGCGCCGCACCGACCGGCTGATGCGCCGCGAGCTGGGCGTCGGGCTGGAGGAGTTCACCCGGCAGTGGCTGGCGCGGATGGCGGAGCTGAGGGGCTGATCAGCGGCGCTGCTCGGCCGGGGCGCCCGGGTGGTCGATGCCGTCCAGCAGGTCCTGCTCGTAGGCGATGCCCGGGCGCACCGGGTAGCCGGCGGACGGCAGCGCGGCGGGCTCGCGGTCCAGCACCACGGTCGGCGGCAGCGGCGCCTCGCCGCGGGTCGAGCGCCAGAGCCGGACGCAGGAGAGCACGGCCGCGGCCAGCAGCAGCAGGTTGCGCGCGGCCAGCACGGTGACCGCCACCGGGTCGCTGGCCAGCACCTGGGTGAACATGGTCGGGAACTCGACCAGGGTCAGCGGGCAGGCGAGCAGGATCAGTACCGCCACCGGCCGCTGGCTGCTGTTGCGCACGGTCAGGCAGACCGCCGCGACGCCGACCAGCCAGACCAGGTACTGCGGGCTGATCACCCGGCTGGTCACCACGAAGATCAGCAGCGCGCAGAGCGCCGCGTCGTACATGGTGGCCGCGCTGCGGCGCTTGGAGGTGTAGCGCCACAGCAGCAGCCAGGCGAAGCCCAGCACGGTGCCGGCCATCATCACCTTGCTGATCACGCTCACCCACGGCCCGAGCATCTCGGGGGAGCCGTAGTTCATCGTGACCCTGCCGTCCCAGCCGCCGGCGAGCCGGGCGAAGTGCAGCGGCAGCGCGCCGAGCGACTCGACCTCGATGCCGCGGTCCTTCTGGAAGGCCAGGAAGTCGAAGGCGCCGTTCATCCCGGCGGCCAGCAGGAAGCCGATCGAGACGGCGGTGGCGCCGGCCAGCGTCCAGGAACGGCGGGTGCGGCGGCCGGAGGGGGTGCCGATCAGGCCGAGCAGCGGCCAGATCTTGACGATGCCGCCCAGGCCCAGCAGCAGCCCGCCGACCGCAGGGCGGCGGATCAGCGCCAGCAGACCGGCCAGGGCGACCGCGGTGACGATGACGTCGAAGCGGTTGTAGATCATCGGGCCGAGCAGCGGGACGCCCACCACCCACATCCAGGCGCCGGTCAGCGCCCGGCCCCGGCGCAGGCCGGTGCGCACCAGCAGCGCGGCCGCGGCGGCGTCGGCGATCCCGCAGATCACCCAGAACGAGACCAGGTACGACCAGGGCAGCAGGCCCGGCAGCAGGATCACCAGGGCGGCGCCCGGCGGGTACTGCCAGGTCACGTCGTCGAAGGGGAAGGTGCCGGTCTGGAGCACGCCGTACCAGGCGTGGTAGATCATCCAGACGTCTGCCGTGACGTCGCCGCCGGGCGCCTTCAGCACGCCCGTCGCCAGCAGCACCAGCAGCGCGCGGGTGGCGATCCAGGTGGCGCCGAGCGCGGCGAGCGCCCCGAGCGGGCGGCCGAGGCGGCCGCGTGAAGAACCGGGCTCGGTGGCCGGGGCCAATTCCACTGCGCTCCCTCGTTCGTCTCGGACGTCCCCACCGGAGGCGTCGTGGAGACGGACGCCCGGGCCGCGTCGCACTGCGGCCTAGGTACTAGGACTGACCCGGGGGTCAAACGGTTGCCGTGCGCGGTTCCGTTCCCGGCGGGTCATGGTGTTGACCTATCGTACGGATCACCCAGCGGTACACCGCGCACCCCCCGACCGAGCGAGCCGTGGCCTGATGCACAGAACCTTGATCGTCACCAATGACTTCCCGCCGCGCCCCGGTGGCATCCAGGCCTTCGTGCACAACATGGCCGTCCGTCAGCCCGCAGGCAGTGTCGTGGTGTACGCCTCGACCTGGCGGGACGGCAGCGAGGTGGCCCGCTTCGACGCCGAGCAGCCGTTCCCGGTGATCCGGGACCGGACGAAGGTGATGGTTCCCACACCGCGGGTCACCCGGCGGGCCGCCGAGATCCTGCGCGCGGAGAAGTGCGACTCGGTCTGGTTCGGCGCCGCCGCGCCGCTCGGGCTGATGGCGCCCACGCTGCGCCGGGCCGGGGCCGGGCGGCTGCTCGGCATGACCCACGGCCACGAGGCCGCCTGGGCCCAGCTGCCGGTCTCCCGGCAGCTGCTGCGCCGGATCGGCGCCGGCACCGACGTGCTGACCTACCTGGGCGAGTACACCCGCTCCCGGATCGCCGCCGCGGTCGGGCCGCAGGCGGCGGCCCGGATGGTCCAGCTGCCGCCGGGCGTGGACGAGACGACCTTCCACCCGGGCTCCGGGGGCGCCGAGGTGCGCCGCCGGCTCGGGCTGGCGGACCGGCCGGTGGTGGTCTGCGTCTCCCGGCTGGTGCCGCGCAAGGGCCAGGACACCCTGATCGAGGCGATGCCGCAGATCCTCGCCGACGTGCCGGACGCGGTGCTGCTGATCGTCGGCGGCGGCCCGTACCGGGCGGACCTGGAGAAGCTCGCCGACGCCACGGGCGTGCGGGACTCGGTGCGGTTCACCGGCTCGGTGCCGTGGGAGGAGCTGCCCGCCCACTACGGGGCCGGGGACGTCTTCGCGATGCCGTGCCGCACCCGGCGCGGGGGGCTGGACGTCGAGGGCCTGGGCATCGTCTACCTGGAGGCCTCGGCGACCGGCCTGCCGGTGGTCGCGGGGGACTCCGGCGGCGCGCCGGACGCGGTGCTGGAGGGCGAGACCGGGTACGTGGTGCCCGGCGGCTCGGCCCCGGCGGCGGCCGAGCGGATCGTGCGGCTGCTGCGCGACGAGGAGCTGCGGCGGCGGATGGGCGAGGCCGGGAGGCGCTGGGTGGAGCGCTCCTGGCGCTGGGACCTGCTGGCCGGGCGGCTGACCTCGCTGCTGGCCGGGTGACGCCGACGGGCCCCGCCACTTCCTGGAGTGGCGGGGCCCGTCCGGCGCCCGCGGTCGGGCCGCGTCGGGCGGCCGCTTCCGGCGGCTACTTCCGGTAGAGCGCCTCGATGTCGGCCGCGTAGTCCTTCAGCACGACGTTGCGCTTGAGCTTGAGCGAGGGCGTCAGGTGGCCGCTCTCCTCGGAGAACTCGGTGTCCAGCAGCCGGAACTTCTTGACCGCCTCGGCGTGCGAGACGGCGGCGTTGCCGTCGTCCACCGCGCTCTGGAGGGCGGCCAGCAGGTCCGGGTCGTCGGCGAGGTCGGCGACGGTGGCGCCGGCGGGCTTGCCGTTGAGCTCCTTCCACTTCGGGAAGAAGTCCGGGTCGACGGTGATCAGGCAGGCGATGAAGGGCTTGCGGTCGCCGACCACCATGACCTCGCCGACCAGGGCGTGGGCCCGGATTCGGTCCTCGATCACGGCGGGGGCGACGTTCTTGCCGCCGGCCGTGACGATGATCTCCTTCTTGCGGCCGGTGATGGTCAGGTAGCCGTCGGAGTCGAGCGAGCCGAGGTCGCCGGTGGCGATCCAGCCGTCCTTGAGGGTGTCGGCGGTGGCCTTCGGGTTGTTCCAGTAGCCGGTGAAGACGTGCGGGCCCTTGAAGAAGACCTCGCCGTCCTCGGCGATCCGCACGGAGGAGCCGGGCACCGGCTGGCCGACCGTACCGATCTTCTGCTTGTCCCACGGGTTGAAGGCGGTGGCCGCGCAGGTCTCCGTCAGGCCGTAGCCCTCCAGCACGGTGAAGCCGATGCCCCGGTAGAAGTGGCCCAGGCGCTCGCCGAGCGGGGCGCCGCCCGAGATGGCGTAGCGGGCCCGGCCGCCGAGGGCGGCGCGCAGCTTGCCGTAGACCAGCTTGTCGAAGACCGCGTGCTTGAGCCGCAGCAGCAGACCGGGGCCACCGGCGTCCAGCGCCCGACTGTAGGCGATCGCGGTGTCGGAGGCCTTGTCGAAGATCTTGCCCTTGCCGTCGGCCTGGGCCTTGGAGCGGGCGGTGTTGTAGACCTTCTCGAACACTCTGGGCACGCCCAGGATCAGGGTCGGCTTGAAGGAGGCCAGCTCGGCGGTGACGTCCCGGATGTCGGAGACGTGGCCGAGCTTGATCGGGGCCATCGCCGGGGCGATCTCGACGAGCCGGGCGAAGACGTGGGCCAGCGGCAGGAAGAGCAGGACCGAACTCTCGCCGGTGTTGAACATCGGGGCCAGGCGCTCGACGACGTTGCCGCACTCGGCCAGGAAGTTGCCGTGGGTCAGCTGACAGCCCTTCGGGCGGCCGGTGGTGCCCGAGGTGTAGACGATGGTGGCGATGTCGTCGGGGCCGGCGATCCGGCGGCGCTCCTCGATCGTCGCGTCCGGGACGTCCTGCCCGGCCTCGGCCAGGGCGGCGATCGCCCCGCCCTCGATCTGCCAGGTGTGCTTCAGCTCCGGCAGCCGCTCGCGGACCGCGCCGACCACCCGGACGTGCTGGTCGGTCTCGGTGATCACGGCGACCGCGCCGGAGTCGCCGAGGATCCACTCGACCTGCTCGGCGGAGGAGGTCTCGTACACCGGCACGGTGATCGCGCCGGCCGTCCAGATCGCGAAGTCCAGCAGCGTCCACTCGTACCGGGTACGGGACATGATGGCGACCCGGTCACCCGCCTCGACACCGGCGGCGATCAGGCCCTTGGCGGTGGCGTGCACCTCGGCCAGGAACTGGACCGACGTCAACTCCTGCCACTGGCCGTCCACCTTCCGGCTGAGCACGGCGAGATCCGGGTGCATCTCGGCGTTCCGGTGCACCGGGTCGGCGAGGTTGCCGTTGCTCGGTACCTGGTAGAGGGCCGGAAGGCTGAAGTCGAGCAAGACTGCTCCTCGTACGCGACGCTGCGGGACGGCAGGACGTTACTGCCCGGTAGGCAGCTTCGACCAGAGGGGTCGGCTCCGGTGTTCGAAGTGTCACACCCGGCCGGGTCGGACCAGGCCGTGACCGGGTCGTTCGAATGGCACCCTATGACAGAGCAGGGCGACCGGCCGGTAACATGCCCGGCCGCCCGGCGCCCGCCCGCGCCACGGCAGCCCGCCGGGCACGGCCCGCCCCGCCGCGCCGCCCGCCGGGCGCGATAGCCTGCTCCGGGCGGACCGGGCCGAGCGCGCCCCGGCCGGACCGGCAGGCAGAGGGACGAGGCGGAGGGCCATTCCATGGCGGAGCACACCAGGTCGAGCATCACCATCGACGCGACCCCGGCCACGGTCATGGCCGTGATCGCCGACTTCGCCGCCTACCCGGCCTGGACCGGGGAGGTCAAGGAGATCGAGGTCCTCAAGGCTGGCGAGGACGGCCGCGCCGCCGAGGTCCGGCTGCTGCTCGACGCCGGCGCCATCCGCGACGAGCACGTCCTCGCCTACACCTGGGACGGCGACCGCGAGGTCTCCTGGACCCTCGTCCGCAGCCAGATGCTCCGCTCGCTGGACGGCTCCTACACCCTCGCCCCGCTGGCCGGCGGCCGCACCGAGGTGACGTACCAGCTCGCCGTGGACGTCAAGATCCCGATGCTCGGCATGATCAAGCGCAAGGCCGAGAAGGTCATCATCGACCGCGCCCTGGCCGGTCTGAAGAAGCGCGTCGAAGGCTGACACGACCGAACGGGGGGCCGGACGGCATGACGGCGACACGCACCATCCTGATCAGCGGTGACTCGGGGGCTCCCACGGTGGCCGCCGCCACCGCCCTGCACGCCGCCCGGCGCGGCCACCGCACCTGGCTGCTGGCCGCCGACGACCCGCACCGCGCCCTGGACTCCGCCCTCGGCACCCGGCTGGAGCCCGAACCGCTCCTCCACGCACCGGGCCTGACCGTCTCCCGGATCGACGAGCAGGCCGCCTTCCGCTACGCCGTCGGCGAGCTCACCGGCCGGCTCAAGCCCGCCCTCGACCTGCTCGGCGCCGAACAGCTCGACCCCGAGGAGCTCACCGCCCTCCCCGGCATCGCCCGGCTCGCCCTGCTGCGCGCCCTGCCCGCCGCCGACCAGGACGTCCTGGTCGTGCTCGCCCCGCCGCCCGCCGAGCTGATCGCCACCCTCGCCCTGCCCGAACAGCTCGCCCGCTACCTGGACCGGCTCGTCCCCGAGCAGCGGCAGGCCGCCCGGGCGCTGCGCCCGCTGCTGGCCGGACTGGCCGGCGTCCCGATGCCCGCCGACTGGCTGTACGAGGGGCGCACCAAGGCCGTCGCGGCGCTCGCCGAGTCCCGCGCCGCGATCACCGGCCCCGGCACCAGCGTCCGGCTGGTCGTCCCGGCCGACGGCCACCCGTACCGCGAGCTGCGCCGGATCCGGGCCGGACTCGCGCTGCACGGGCACCGGCCGGACGCCGTGGTGGTGCACGGCGCGCTGCCCGGGGCCGCCGCCTCCTCGCCCGACCCCTGGCTGGCCGCCCTGGCCCGCCGCCGGCAGGAGGAGCTGACCGCGCTCGCCGCCGAGACCGACGCCCCGGTGCTGGTCACCGGCCTGGCCGACGCCACCCTGGAAGCCGTCGCCGACCGGCTCTACGGGGACGGGGACGGGCCCGAGCGGCTCACCCCCGGGCCCTGGCCGGTCGAGGACCGGCTCGCCGAGGAGGGCCTGCTGGTCTGGCACCTCGACCTGCCCGGCGCCGACCGCTCCGAACTGGACCTGGTCCGCCGGGGTGACGAACTGGTGGTCGGAATCGGCACCCACCGCCGGGTGCTCACCCTCCCGTCCGCGCTGCGCCGCTGCACGGTGGCCGGGGCGGGGCTGCACGACGGGGTGCTCTCGGTGCGGTTCGCGCCCGACCCGGCGCTCTGGCCCCGGGGCTGACGGGGGTTCGGCGGCGCTTCAGTGGCGCTTCGGCGGGGGTCCGGCGGGGGGTCCGGCGGCTTTTCGGGCCGCCCGGCCGGTCGGGTAGCGTCGGGCCCAAGGGGCCGCGGGGTGCGGCCACGGCTGAGGAGGCGCCCGCGATGACCAGCACCGACGACCGCACCGAGCCCGGAGGCCGGCCGGACGGCGAGCAGGACGGCGAGCAGGGCGGCCAGGGGCACCCGTTCGGGCCGGAGCTGGGCCCGCTGGTGGACGAGGTGCGCCGGTTCGCCGGTGCGCTCGGCGACAAGGCCCAGGAGGCGAGCGCCACCACCCTGATCACCCTGTCCGGGCTGGCCGACCGGCTGCGCACCCAGCAGCCGGAGGTCTACTCCCACCTCGCCGCGGCCGGCACCGGGCTCGCCGCCGCGGGCGCAGAACTGCTGGCCGCCTACCGCGCCGCCGTGGCCGGGCACGAGAGCCGCTGGACCGCCGGGGAGGGCGCGCCGACCGAGAAGATCGACCTCGACCTCGACGGCGATGGCGGCGGCGACCTCGGCGGCGATGTTGACGAGGCTGACGGGTCGTCCGTCAAGCAGTGAAACCGTGACTTTCGGAGGGTGATCGGGTTGCTCTCGTACGTCACGAAGAAGGAGATTAGATACGACTTTTGAAGCATCACGGCCAGGCTGGCCCAGGATTGTCTTCGGATAATGTATGCGAGGCTGTGTACGGGGGCCGGGTTGGACGGTAGCGTTCCGTCCAGCGGAACGAGTGAATAGCTGAGGGACACATGGCTCTGACCATCGGCGTCGATGTCGGCGGGACCAAGATCGCGGCAGGCGTGGTCGACGAGGCGGGCGCCATCCTGGCCCGGACCAGGGTGCCCACCCCGGCCGACCCGCAGTGGGCGGTCGACGCCATCGCGCAGGCCGTGCGCGAGCTCAAGGAGGAGCACCCCGGTGTCACGGCGGTGGGCGTCGGTGCCCCCGGGTTCGTCGACAGCAACCGCTCGACCGTGATCTTCGCTCCCAACATCGACTGGGAGAACGAGCCGCTGCGCGGCCGGATCGAGGAGCTCACCGGCCTGTCCACCGTCGTCGAGAACGACGCCAACTGCGCGGCCTGGGCCGAGTTCCGCTTCGGCGCGGCCGCCGACCACCGCGACATGGTGCTGATCACCGTCGGCACCGGCATCGGCGGCGGTATCGTCCTGGACAACCGGCTGCACCGCGGCCGCTTCGGCGTGGCCGGCGAGATCGGCCACCTCAACATGGTCCCCGACGGCCTGCTCTGCGGCTGCGGCGGCAAGGGCTGCTGGGAACAGTACGGCTCCGGGCGCGCGCTGCGCCGCTACGGCCGGGAGAAGGCGGCCGCCGACCCGCAGCGCGGCCACCGGATGCTGGAACTCAACGACGGCGTGGCCGAGACCATCCGCGGCATCCACATCACCCAGGCCGCGGCGGAGGGCGACCCGCTCGCCCTGGAGTGCTACGCGGAACTGGCCGACTGGCTGGGCCGCGGCATGGCCGACCTCGCCGCGCTGTTCGACCCGGGCGTCTTCGTGCTCGGCGGCGGCGTCTCCGACTCCGGCCGGCTGCTGCTCGACCCGGTCGCCAAGGCGTTCGAGCACTACCTGACCGGTGGGGTGCACCGCCCGCGCGCCGAGGTCGTGCTGGCCTCGATGGGCTCCGCCGCCGGCATCGTCGGCGCGGCGGACCTCGCCCGCACCGCCTGACCCCCTCCGAGCCCGCCGGCGGCGGTGCGACCGGGCCCCGACCGATCCCGGACGCACCGCCGCCGTCGCACGTCCCGGCCCGGCCGCGTACGGTCGGATCGATCCGGTGACCGCCCAGGGGAGGACCATGAGCGCCGCGACCACGACCACCGCCATGACCGGGACCGCCGCCGCGACCGGGACCGCCGCGCGGGCCGAACCGCTGCCGCCGCCCGGCCCGGGCCGGCTGCGGCTGCTCAGCTACAACATCCGCTCGCTGCGCGACGACCGGCGGGCGCTGGCCCGGGTGATCCGGGCCTGCGAGCCGGACGTGGTCTGCGTCCAGGAGTCCCCGCGCTACTGGCGGCCCGAGGGCCAGGCCGCCTGGCTGGCCCGGAGCACCGGCACGGCCGTGCTGGCCGGCGGCGGCCGCACCGCCGCCGGCCCGCTGCTGCTCGGCCGGCCCGGCGCGGTGGAACTGCTGGAGGTGCACGACCGGCTGCTGCCCAAGACCCGCGGCCTGCACGCCCGGGGCTTCGCCGGCGCGCTGCTGCGGCTGCCCGGCACGGCGCCGTTCAGCGTCACCAGCTGCCACCTCAGCCTGGACCAGGAGGAGCGGTACGGGCAGTTCGAGCTGCTCCTCGACCAGCTCGCAATCGCCGAACTCGGCGTCGTGGCAGGGGACTTCAACGAGCACCCGGACGGGCCGGGCTGGCGGCTGCTGGCCTCGCGGCTCCAGGACGGGTACCCGACCGCGCCCTGGGGAGGCGAGTTCACCTCCGTACCGGAGCGCCCCTACCAGCGGATCGACGCCGTCTTCGCCACACCCGGGATCACCGTCCTCGGCTGCGGGGTGCCGCACGGGCTGCCCGGTGTCAGCGAGGCCGACCTGCGGGCCGCGACCGACCACCTGCCGGTGCTCGCCGTCCTCGAACTGCCGACGAGCCGGCCGGGTGGTCAGCAGGTCCGCTAGACGACCGCGCCGTGGTCCGGGTCCTCCGGCTCGTCCTCGTCGCGGTCCTTCATCCGCGCGACCAGGGTCACGAAGCCGCCGAGGAAAGCGGTGATCCCGACCCAGGCGGGCCAGCCGGAGATCTCCCGCCAGACCACCGCGTCGACCAGCAGCAGCGCCGGGCCGCCGAGCACCGCCAGCCAGGCGAACTTGGCGGTCACGTCGGCGGCCGGCAGCGGCGGGGGCTCCGGCGGGACGAAGTGCCCCTCGTCGGTCTCCTCGGCCAGTTCGAAGTCGCGCGGGCCCGCGCCGCCCGCCGGCATCACCGGCCGGCCGGAGCGGGGGCGGGGCTGCGGGGCGAGGTCGGCCAGGTCGTCCTGGTCGCCGCGGCCGCCGGCACCGCCTTCCTTGTAGCCGCCCTTGAGCTCGTTCTGCGCCCGGAGGTTCTCGACCTCGGGCCAGTTCGGGTTGTTGAGGTCGACCGGGTCGTCGAACTGTGCCACCAGGGCGGCGAAGATCGCGTCCTGCTCGGCCTGGCTGCGCTCGGGCGCACGGCGCGGACGGCGTTCGGCGGTGTCGCCCGCGGCCTCTCCCGCGGAGCCGGTGGCGGCGTCCCGGCCGGGTGGGGGCGTCGCCGTGCCCTCCGGGCCGGTACGGTCCGTCGGCGCACCGCCCGGGGTGGCGGCGTCCGTCCCGCCGTCCTTGGTCGCGCCGTCCTCGCGGGGAGTCTCGTCCCCGCCGCCCGCCGTGCTGCTCTCGTGCACTTCCGGCCCTTCAGCCATGGTGATCGTCGGATTCGACCCGGGTGACGCCCGCCGCGTGCGCGGGGGCCAGCCGTTGGATGAAGTCCTGGCCGGCCGCGAATATTTCCGCCGCGTCGTGGTCCAGCGTCGCGACGTGGAAACTGCGCTGGCACAGCCGCTCCGTCACGTCCGTCGAGGATATCCGGGCCAGTACCAGTTCCGAGTTGGCCGGCGAGACGACGTGGTCCTGCGGGCTGTGGAAGAGCAGCACCGGCTGGGTCACCTCCGGCAGCAGCCGCTGGACCTCCCGCCACAACCGGCTCAGCGACCAGGCGGCGTGCAGCGGGGTGCGGTCGTAGCCGACCTCGACCGCACCGGCCCGGGCGATGTCGTTGGCGACCCCGGGCAGGCTGGGCAGCAGGTGGCGCAGCACCGGCAGCAGCACGCTCGCGGGGGTGTCCGAGCGCACCGACGGGTTGACCAGCACCAGCCCGGAGACCGTCGGCCCGTGCAGCGCGGCGAGCCGCAGCGCCAGCGCGCCGCCCATCGACAGGGCGCAGACGAAGACCTGCTCGCACTCGTCGGCGAGCGCCAGCAGTTCGCGCTCGACCTCCGCGTACCAGTCCTCCCAGCGGGTGAGCTGCATGTCCTGCCAGCGGGTGCCGTGCCCGGGCAGCAGCGGCAGCGAGACGGTGAAGCCGGCCGCAGCCAGTTCGTCGGCCCACGGCCGCAGCGACTGCGGCGACCCGGTGAAGCCGTGGCAGAGCAGCACTCCCACCGGCCCGCCGGTGTGGCGGTACGGCTCGGCACCGGGCAGCAACGGCATGGCGGACTCCTTCGCGGGCGGGTGGCGCTGGGGGAGAGGACGCTGGAGGGGGAAGTGCTGCGAAATCGCATCGTCCCACGCTCCGCGCCGGGTCGTACACCCCCTGCGAAGGGGCCGGGCGCGGTCCGTACGGCGGGGGCGGGCACAGCGGACGGCCGCGGGGCATTAGGATCGACCGGTCCGCATAACAGGAGGCCCGGGTTGTTCTACCGACTGATGAAGATGATCGTCGCGCCACTGCTTCGGATCTTCTTCCGGCCCTGGATCGAGGGCGAGGAGAACATCCCCACCGAGGGTGCGGCGATCATCGCGAGCAACCACCTGTCCTTCTCGGACTCGTTCTTCTTCCCCGCCCTGATCAGGCGCCGGGTCACCTTCATCGCGAAGGCCGAGTACTTCAACACCCCGGGCCTCAAGGGCCGGTTGACCGCCGCGTTCTTCAAGGGCGTCGGCCAGCTGCCGGTGGACCGCTCGGGCGTGCGCGGCGCCGGCGAGGCCGCGATCCGCAGCGCCATCGCGGTGCTGGACAGCGGCGAGCTGTTCGGCGTCTACCCGGAGGGCACCCGGTCGCCCGACGGCAAGCTGTACCGCGGCAAGGTCGGCGGCCTGGCCCGCGTCGCGCTGGCCACCGGCGCCCCGGTGATCCCGGTCGCCATGATCGACACCGAGAAGGTGCAGCCGCCCGGCCAGGTGATCCCCAACTTCGGCATCCGCCCCGGCATCCGGATCGGCCGCCCGCTGGACTTCTCCCGCTACCACGGCATGGAGAACGACCGCTTCATCCTCCGTTCGGTGACGGACGAGGTGATGTACGAGATCATGCGGCTCTCCGGCCAGGAGTACGTGGACATCTACGCGACCGCCGCCAAGCGGCAGATCGCGGACGACAAGAAGAAGGCCGACGCCGAGCGCCGGGCCGCCGCCAAGGCGGAGAAGGCGGAGGCCGCCGAGGCCGAGAAGGCGGAGAAGGCCGCCGAGGCGGGCACCTCGGAGAAGCAGCAGGAGAAGCCGGAGTAGGCGTCCGGACGGCCGCTCGGCCGCCCGGACGGGCCCAGGGGAGGGGCGGATGACGGACGACGGGGGCAGAGCCGGCGCGGTCGGCGGCACGGTGGCGGCCGGCGGCATGTCCGTCGAACTCCCGCTGTGGAAGGCGATCTCCTACTTCCGGGTGCTGGCCCTGTGCTACGCCCTGCTGCGGTACTTCAACTCGTACCTGCACTTCCTGCACCCGGTGGCCGGCTGGATCTTCCTAGGCGCGCTGACCCTGTGGACCCTGGCCAGCACCCGGGCCTTCGCCAACCCGCAGCGCTGCACCTGGTACGTCCTGGGCGCCGACCTCACCCTCGCCGTCACCGGCATCGTGATGAGCGGCATGACCGACTCCCCGGCCCGGATCAGCCACGGCGCGCCCACCCTGCCGACGATCTGGGCGGCCGGCACGGTGCTGGGCTTCGCCGCGAAGGGCGGCTGGCGCCCGGCGGCGGCCTCGGGCTCGGTGATCGGCGTCGCCAACATCCTCGGCCACGGCGGGCCGACCGGCGACAACATCCACAACATCGTGCTGCTGATGGTGGCCGGCTGCGCGATCGGCTACGTGATCGAGCTGGCCCGGGCCAGCGAGGCCACCCTCACCCGGGCGCTCCAGGTCGAGGCGGCCACCCGGGAGCGCGAGCGGCTCTCCCGCGACATCCACGACGGCGTGCTCCAGGTGCTCGCCCTGGTCCAGCGGCGCGGCGCGGAGCTGAGCGAGCGGACGGCCTCCGGCGCGGACTTCGCCGAGCTCGGCCGGCTGGCCGGTGAACAGGAGCGCGCGCTGCGGGCGCTGATGACGGGCGGTCCGCTGCCGGCGCGGCGCGCGTCGCGGTCCGACGCCGCCGAGCCGCCGGACCCGCACGCGCCGTGCGACCTGACCGTGCTGCTGCGCCCGTACGCGGACGAGCGGATCACGCTCTCCGCCCCCGGCACCCCGGTGCTGCTGCCCGGTCAGGCGGCGGGCGAGCTCGCGGCGGCCGTCGGCGCGGCCGTCGACAACGTGCGCAAGCACGCGGGGGAGCGGGCCCGGGCCTGGATCCTGGTCGAGGACGAGCCGGAGGCCGTCACGGTCGGCATCCGCGACGACGGGCCCGGCTACGCCCCGGGCCGGTTGGGCGAGGCCGAGCAGGCGGGCCGGCTCGGCGTCTCCCAGTCCATCCGCGGCCGGCTGCTGGACCTCGGCGGCACGGCCGAGCTGTACTCGGCGCCCGGGGAGGGCGTCGAGGTCGAACTGCGCGTCCCGAGGAAGGCCACTCAATGACCAGCCAGCCGATGACCGATCAGCCGACCGCCGACCGGCCGGTGCGGGTGATGGTGGTGGACGACCACCCGATGTGGCGGGACGCCGTCTCGCGTGACCTCGCCGAGGCCGGACTGGACGTGGTGGCCACCGCGGGCGACGGCGAGGAGGCCGTGCGCCGGGCCCGCGCCTGCACGCCGCAGGTGGTCGTGCTGGACCTCAACCTGCCCGGCCTGCCCGGTGCCGAGGTGTGCCGCCAGGTGGTCGCGCACGACCCGGCGGTGCGGGTGCTGGTGCTGTCGGCCAGCGGAGAGCACCAGGACGTGCTGGAGGCGGTGAAGTCCGGCGCGACCGGCTACCTGGTGAAGTCGGCCGGGCGGGAGGAGCTGCTGGACGCGGTGCGCCGTACGGCCGTCGGCGACGCGGTGTTCACCCCGGGCCTGGCCGGCCTGGTGCTCGGCGAGTTCCGCCGGCTGGCCGCCGAGCCGGCCCCGGCCTCGGCGCCGGCCGCCCCGCGGCTGACCGCCCGGGAGACCGAGGTGCTGCGGCTGGTGGCCAAGGGGCTGTCGTACCGGCAGATCGCCGACCGGCTGGTGCTGTCCCACCGGACGGTGCAGAACCACGTGCAGAACACGCTCGGGAAGCTGCAGTTGCACAACCGGGTGGAGCTGGTCCGGTACGCCATCGAGCAGGGCCTGGACGACGAGGTCTGAGGGTCCGGCAGCGGCTGCGGCGCGGCCCCGGGCGGGTACGTCCGCCCGGGGCCGCGCCGTCGGCTCAGCGCAGTGCGGCCGTCGCCCCGCGCAGCAGGCCCGCCACGATGCCGACCCCGTCGCGGGTGAGCACCGACTCCGGGTGGAACTGGAGCCCCGCGAAGCCGTGCCCGCGCAGCGCGTGCACGTCGCCGGTGACGGCGTCCCGGGAGACCTCGACGCCCTCGGTGGCGAGCCGTGCCGCGTCGGCCTCCGAGCAGCGCGCGGTGAAGGTGTTGTAGAAGCCGACCGTCTGCTTGCCGCCGAACAGGTCGATGCGCTCCTGCGCCCCCTGGTAGGGGACGGCCTTGCGGCCCAGCGCGAGCCCGAGTTCGGCGGCCAGCAGCTGGTGGCTCAGGCAGACCGCGAGCAGCGGCGAGGTGCGGGCGCCGGAGCGGACGGCGGCCAGCGCGTCCGCGACGATCGGCCGCAGCAGCATCATCTTGGGGTCGTCCGCGAGCGCCGGGTCGCCCGGGCCGGGGCCGAGCACCAGTGCGCCCCGGTGCGCCGCGACCCGCTCGCGCAGCCCCGGCTCGTCGTACCGGGCCACCGTCACCCGGTGGCCGAGCGAGCCGAGCAGGTGGGAGAGCATCGAGGTGAAGGTGTCCTCGCCGTCCACGACCAGGGCCGGCTCGGTCTCGGTGATCTCGGCGGGCTGCTGCATCCGCAGCCAGAACGGCGCGAGGTCGGCCCGGCGGGAGTCCAGGGCGGCCTGCACCCGGTGGTCGTCGGCGAGCCGGGGCCCGACCGGGTGGGGCAGCCGGGCGGGCGTGGGCCGGGCGCCGATCGCGGTGAGTACTCCGGCGGCCTTGGCGTGGGTCTCGGCGACCTCGGACTCCGGGACGGAGTGGCGCACCAGGGTGGCGCCGACCCGGACGACCAGCCGGCCGGTGGCCGGGTCGATGTCGGCGGTGCGGATGCAGATCGGCGAGTCCAGCAGCTGCCCGCCGCTGGCGGAACGGCCGATCAGGGCGAGCGCGCCGGAGTAGTAGCCGCGCCCGGTGGTCTCGTAGCGCTTGATCACCCGGGTGGCGTTCTCGACCGGGCTGCCCGTGACGGTCGCGGCGAACATCGTCTCGCGGAGCACCTCGCGGACGTCCAGCGAGGTGCGTCCGCGCAGCTCGTACTCGGTGTGGGCGAGGTGGGCCATCTCCTTGAGCCGGGGCCCGAGCACCTGGCCGCCGAGGTCGCCGACCGTGCACATCATCTTGAGCTCCTCGTCCACGACCATGGTGAGCTCCTCCAGCTCCTTGGGGTCGTGCAGGAACTGGAGCAGCGAGTCGAGGTCGGAGCCGCCGGCCGGGTAGCGGTAGGTGCCGGAGATCGGGTTCATCACGACGGTGCCGCCGCTCTGCCGGACGTGCACCTCGGGGGAGGCGCCGACCAGCACCCGGTCACCGGTGTGCACCAGGAAGGTCCAGTACGCGCCGCGCTCCTGCTCCAGCAGCCGGCGGAAGAGCGTCAGCGCGAGCTCCGGCGAGAAGTCTTCCAGCGTCGCGTGGAAGTCGCGCCGGATCACGAAGTTGGCGCCCTCGCCGTTGCCGATCTCGTCCCGGATGACCTTGCGGACGATCGACGCGTACGAATCGTCGTCCACATCGAACCCGCCACCGGCAAGTGAGACCGGCAATTTCGGTAGGGCATAGGTGAATTCGGCCAACGGCAGGGTGTGCTGCTCGGTCACCGAGAGGGCCTGCAGGGGGGTGTCGTCGTCGTGCGCCTCGAAGCCGCGCTCGCGGATCTGGCGGTACGGGACGAGCGCGAGCAGATCGTGCACCGGGCCGCCGCCGGCCGGCGGGCCGCTGCGCACGGGCAGGTCGGCGAGGTGCTCGTAGCGGTCGACGGTGCCCAGCAGCACCTCGACGGTGTCCGGGCTGAGCCGGGGGGTGCGGCGGTGCAGCAGGGCGAACGCGGGGGCGTCCGGGCCGGTGAGGCGGGTGAGCAGGTCGACGGCGGTGGTCACGGGAACGGCTTCCTTCCGGGTGGGCTGGTGAGAGGCGGTGCAAGGTCCGCTCCCGGAGGGCCGTCTGCGCAGGCGCCGACGGCCGCCCCGAGGGGCGGCCGTCGTGTTCGTCTAGGAACGCGTCGTTCGTGGGCCACCCTTGGGGGAGGCCCACCACCAGGAGTGGGTGTGGGGCGCGTGCATGGTTCGACCCTAGCGGATGCGCCGGGGCGGGTGAGGGCCGTCACGTCTTTGTCCGAGATATGTCTCATCCCTCGGGCAATAGTCACGAGTCACTCCTGTCACCCCGTAGCCTTGGCGATGTGACCGCTACGACTGAGACTTCGAGGGCTGCCCACTCCTGGCAGTCCCTGCCCGCGGCGCAGCAGCCTGAATGGCCGGACCAAGAGGCTCTGCGCAAGACCCTTGCCGAGCTCGCCTCCTATCCGCCGCTCGTCTTCGCCGGCGAGTGCGACCAGCTGCGCGCCCGGCTCGGGGCCGTGGCGCGCGGGGAGGCCTTCCTCCTCCAGGGTGGTGACTGTGCCGAGGCCTTCGACGGCGTCTCGGCGGAGCACATCCGCAACAAGCTGAAGACGCTGCTCCAGATGGCCGCCGTGCTGACGTACGCGGCCTCGGTGCCGGTGGTGAAGGTCGGCCGCATCGCCGGCCAGTACTCCAAGCCGCGCTCCAAGTCGACCGAGACCCGCGACGGCGTGACCCTGCCGGTCTACCGCGGCGACTCGGTGAACGGCTTCGAGTTCACCCCCGAGTCCCGCATCCCGGACCCGGAGCGCCTGAAGCGGATGTACAACGCGTCCGCCGCGACGCTCAACCTGGTGCGCGCGTTCACCACCGGTGGTTACGCGGACCTGCGCCAGGTGCACGCCTGGAACCAGGACTTCGTCCGCAACTCGCCGGCCGGCCAGCGCTACGAGCAGCTCGCCCGGGAGATCGACAACGCCCTGGCGTTCATGAGCGCCTGCGGCGTGGTGCCGGAGGAGTTCAAGGCGGTCGAGTTCTTCTCCTCGCACGAGGCGCTGGTCCTCGACTACGAGACCGCGCTGACCCGCGTGGACTCGCGCACCGGCGAGCTGTACGACGTCTCCGGCCACATGGTGTGGATCGGCGAGCGCACCCGGCAGCTGGATCACGCGCACATCGAGTTCGCCTCCAAGATCCGCAACCCGATCGGCGTCAAGCTCGGCCCGACCACCTCGGTGGACGACGCGCTGGCCCTGATCGAGAAGCTGGACCCGGAGCGCGAGCCCGGCCGCCTGACCTTCATCACCCGGATGGGCGCGGGCAAGATCCGCGAGCACCTTCCCACCCTGGTGGAGAAGGTCACCGCCTCCGGCGCCAAGCCGGTGTGGATCTGCGACCCGATGCACGGCAACACCTTCGAGGCCTCCAGCGGGCACAAGACCCGCCGCTTCGACGACGTCCTGGACGAGGTCAAGGGCTTCTTCGAGGTGCACCGCGCGCTCGGCACCCACCCGGGCGGCATCCACGTGGAGCTGACCGGCGACGACGTCACCGAGTGCGTCGGCGGCGGCGACGAGGTCCTGGTGGACGACCTGCACCAGCGCTACGAGACGGCCTGCGACCCGCGCCTCAACCGCAGCCAGTCGCTGGACCTGGCGTTCCTGGTGGCGGAGATGTACCGCGGCCAGTAGGTCCGGCGTCCGTCGGATGTGACGAAGGCCCCTCCGGATTCGGTGTTCCCGAGCCCGGAGGGGCTTTTTCGTACCCGTTTGCCCGGGTAAGGTAAGCCTCAGTGAACTAAGGCGAACCTTAGTCAAGATCCATTCCGCTCCATCCCCGGGAGAGACCGCGATGTACGTGTGCATGTGCCATGCGGTCACCGAGGACCAGGTGAAGAAGGCGATCGACGGCGGCGCCGGCACCCCGCGCCAGATAGCGAAGGGCTGCCGGGCCGGCACCGACTGCGGGTCCTGCGTGCGCCGCATCCAGGCGCTGCTCGGCGAGCACGGCGCCCGCCCCTGCCCGACCGCCCGGCTGGCCGCGAAGCTCGGCCTCGCGGACCCGGAGGCCCCGGCCGCCCCGGCCCCCGCCCCGAAGGCCGCACCGGTGGTCCCACTGCGGGCGGCCTGAACGGCCCGGGCCGTCCGGGCCGCCCGGGAGGACCGCCTCAGGACTCCGGCTGCTCGATGACCTGAGCGAGGTAGAGCGCCTCGCCGAGCTTGTCCAGCAGCTCCAGCTGGGTGTCGAGGTAGTCGATGTGCTGCTCCTCGTCGGCCAGGATGTCCTCGAAGATGTTCGCCGAGGTGACGTCGTTCTTGGCCCGCATCACCACGATCCCGCGCTTGAGCCGGTCGATCGCCTCGACCTCGACCTGGCGGTCCGCCTCGAACATCTCCTTGACCGTCTGGCCGATCCGGACGTGGAACAGCCGCTGGTAGTTGGGCAGCCCATCCAGGAACAGGATCCGGTCGGTGAGCGTCTCGGCGTGCTTCATCTCGTCGAAGGACTCGTGCCGGGTGTACTTGGCGAGCTTCGTCCAGCCGAAGTTCTCCTGCATCTTGGCATGCAGGAAGTACTGGTTGATCGCGGTCAGCTCGGCGGTGAGCTGCTCGTTGAGGAACTCGATGACCTCGGGATCGCCCTGCATGGTGATGCCTCCTGCGTGAGTCCTGTCCTGCGTCCTGTGCTGGGTCCTGCGCTGCGCATCCTGGCACCGCTTCGGGAGGAAATTCCAGTAAGTTCACACTCACTAGGAGATGTGGCGGAATATCCGATTCATCACGGAACGTGCTGGTGAGGGCTCGACCGTTGCTCCGTACGGGCCGGGGCGCGAATCCGCGCAAAGGGGCGCGCGCCGAGGCTCGTCCGCCGTCTGTCACCATGGATCCATGGGTCAGTCGAAACACGAACCGCTTCCGCCGTCTGACCCGAGGCTCCCCCCGGGCCAGCGCGCGCAGCGCGGCTGGCCCGCCCTGCACTACGGGCCGGTGCCCCGCTTCAAGCCCCTGACCTGGGACCTCCAGGTGTTCGGCGCCACCGCCTCGGCGGAGAAGCACAGCTGGGACTTCGAGGCCTTCTGCGCCCTCCCGCGCACCACCGTCGTCGGGGACATGCACTGCGTGACCAAGTTCTCGGTGCTCGGCAACGAATGGACGGGCGTGTCGGCCGCCGCCGTGCTCGACCTGGTGCCCCCGGCACCGGGCGTCACCCACGTCATGGTCTGGGCCGAGTACGGCTACAGCGCCAACCTGCGGCTGGCCGACTTCGCCGACCCCCGCACCCTGCTCGCCACCCACCGCAACGGCGAGGCGCTCACCGCCGAGCACGGCTTCCCGGTGCGGCTGGTGGTGCCGCGGCTGTACGCCTGGAAGGGCCCCAAGTGGGTGCGCGCGGTGGAGTACATGCGGGCCGACCGGCGCGGCTTCTGGGAGGAGCGCGGCTACCACAACCTCGCCGACCCCTGGCGCGAGCAGCGCTACTCCTACCAGGAGGAGCCCGGCGACGGGCCGCTGCGCTGAACCCCTCGCGGCGGCCGAGCGGGTCGGACGCGCCCTAGAACAGCGAGAACTTGACCGTCACCACGCTGCGCTGCGGGCGCCGCTCGCCCGCCGCCGGGCTCTGGCCGGAGGAGGTGACCGCGCCGAACACGTCCCAGCCGCTGGTCTGCATGGTGAAGCCCGCCGCCTGGAGCGCCTTCTGCGCCTCGTCCTTGCCCATCCCCGTGACGTTCGGGACCGGCACCATGCCCTTGCTGACCACCAGCGAGACCGCGGAGTTCTCCTGCAGCAGCTGCCCGGCCGCCGGCGAGCTGCTGATCACCGAGCCCTCGGGCACGGTGTCGTCGTAGGTCTCGGTCACACCGCCCCTGGTCAGCTGGGCGCCGGCCAGGGCCGAGGCGGCGTCGGCGGAGCTCTTGCCGGCGAGGTCCGGCACCGCGATCCGCTTGGGGCCCCGGGAGACGGTGACGGTGACGCTGTCGCTCTTGCGGGTGCGCGCACCCACCCCCGGATCCACGGAGATCACCTGCCCGGACGGCACGGACTCGCTGAACACCTCGACGAACCTGCCGTGCAGGCCCTCCTTGTCCAGGACCCGCTGCGCCTCGGCCCGGTCCTTGCCGAGCACGCCCGGCACCGCGCCGTACAGCCCCTCGGAGATCCCGTAGGTGGCGCCGCCGATCGCCAGGACCAGGGCGGCCACCGCGGCCGTCCAGATCAGCGGCCCACGGGGGAGACGGCGGCGCGGCGTGGCCGGCCGGCGCCGCTGCACCGGGGTCGGCTCGTCGTACGGGCGGGGCTCGGCGAGCAGCTCGTCCATCAGCTCCGGCGGCATGTCCAGCACGCTGGTGCGCTCGGTCGGCGGGGCGTCGGCGGGCCGCGGCAGCGGCTGGACCACCGAGGTCGGCTCGGTGGTCGGGTAGCGCGGGCCGGGCCGGGTGGAGGCCGGCGGCTCGGCGTCCAGCTCGGCCGGGGTGAGGGTGCGGCGCACCCGCTGGAGGGCGGCGAGCAGCTCGACCGCGTCGTACGGGCGCGCGTCGGCGGACCGGGCGCAGGCGCCGGCCACTATCGCGTCCAGTTCGGGGCCGACGGCGGGGGCGACCAGGGAGGGGGCCGGGACGTCCTCGTGCAGGTGCTTGTACATGACCTGGACGGGATTGTCGCCGGTGTGCGGGCGGCGGCCGGTGAGCATCTCGTACAGCAGGATGCCGGCCGCGTAGACGTCCACCCGCTGGTCGGTCGGGGCGTCCGGGCGGATCTGCTCGGGGGCCAGGTAGGAGACGGTGCCCATGACCGTGCCGCCGGTGGCGGTGGTGGTCGAGGTGGGCGCGCCGTCGGCGGTGCCGAGCACCCGGACCAGGCCGAAGTCGGCGACCTTGACCAGGCCGCCGTCGGTGATCAGCACGTTCTCGGGCTTGACGTCGCGGTGGACCAGCCCGGCCCGGTGGGCGGCGCCGAGCGCGGCCAGCACAGGCTCCAGCACGTCCAGAGCGGCCCGGACGGACAGCGCGCCGCGGTCGCGCAGCAGGTCGCGCAGGGTGCGGCCGGGCACGTACTCCATGGCGAGGAAGACGTGACCGCCGTCCGCGCCCTGGTCGAAGACGGTGACCACGTTGGGGTGGGTGAGCTTGGCGACGGCCTTGGCCTCGCGGATGAAGCGGGCGGTGAAACCCGCGTCGCCGGCCAGCGAAGGGTGCATCACCTTGAGTGCGACCACGCGGTCCAGACGGGTGTCGGTGCCCTTGTAGACGGTGGACATCCCGCCGGTCGCGACGCGCTGCTCGACCCGGTACCGGTTGTCGAGCAGGGCGCCGATCAAGGGGTCGTGCAGTGCCATGTCCACTCGGAGAGTCTAGAGCCGCCCGGGACGGCCGGTCCCGGAGGACACCGCCTCCGGGACCGGCTTGTGACATGCGCGACGGTTCAGAACGCGGGGCGCTCGCGGCTGTCCAGGTCGGCCCGGCCGGCCATCGCGGAGGAGGCCTCGGCGTGGAAGCGGCGCGGGATCCGGCCGGCCCGGTGGGCGAGCCGGCCCGCCTCGGCGGCGTGCCGCATCGCCTCGGCCATCAGCACCGGGTCCTGAGCCCTGGTCACCGCGGAGGCGAGCATCACCGCGGCGCAGCCCAGCTCCATCGCCAGCGCCACGTCGGAGGCGGTGCCGGCGCCCGCGTCCAGGATCACCGGGACGCCCGCACCCTCCACGATCAGCTGGAAGTTGTGCGGGTTGCGGATGCCCAGGCCCGAACCGATCGGCGAGCCCAGCGGCATGATGGCCGCGCAGCCGACGTCCTCCAGCTTGCGGGCCAGCACCGGGTCGTCGTTGGTGTACGGCAGGACGGTGAAGCCGTCGTCGACCAGCGTCTCGGCGGCGTCCAGCAGCTCGATCGGGTCGGGCAGCAGGGTGCGCTCGTCGGCGATCACCTCCAGCTTGACCCAGTCGGTGCCGAGCGCCTCGCGGGCCAGTCGGGCGGTCAGCACGGCCTCGCCGGCGGTGAAGCAGCCGGCCGTGTTGGGCAGCACCCGGATGCCGTTGCGGGTCAGCACGTCGAGCACGGAGCCCTGGGTGGTGGCGTCGACCCGGCGCATGGCGACGGTGGTCAGCTCGGTGCCGGAGGCGAGCAGCGCGCGCTCCAGGACCGCCAGGCTGGGGGCGCCCCCGGTACCCATGATCAGCCGGGAGGAGAAGGCCGTCCCGGCGATGGTCAGAAGGTCGTCGGCCATGGTTCAGCCTCCCTGCACGGCGGTGAGGATCTCGATCCGGTCGCCGCCGGCCAGCGCCGTCCCGGGCCACGAACCGCGGGGCACCACGGCCTCGTTGAGCGCGGCGGCGACACCGGTGTTGGCGGCGCTGACGGCGGCCACCACCTCGGCGAGGGTGGTCGTGGCGGACACCCGGCGGGGCTCGCCGTTGACGGTCAGGGCGATCTCGTTCGGGGTGATCTCGTTCGGGGCGATCTCGGTCATGCGGAGGCCTTCGCAGCGGGGGGTTCGGGGGAGAAGCGCAGGGGCGTGAACGGCCTTGCCGTTTCGGGGACTTCACCGGTGGCCAGGTACTCGGAGACCAGGTCGGCGGTCACCGGGGTGAGCAGCACGCCGTTGCGGTAGTGGCCGGTGGCGGCGACCAGCCCGGGCAGTGACGTCGGGCCGAGCAGCGGGGCGTTGTCCGGCGATCCGGGGCGCAGCCCGGCGGAGGTCTCCAGCAGCGGGAGTTCGGTGATTCCCGGGACCAACTCGTGGGCGTCGCGCAGGAGTTCGTACACCCCGCCGGCGGTGACGGTGGTGTCGTAGCCCTGCTCCTCGGTGGTCGCGCCGACCACCAGCTCGCCGTTCTCCCGGGGCACCAGGTACAGGTGCCGGCCGCGGACGACGGCGCGGACGTTGCGGGACAGGAACGGGTGGTAGGCGTCCGGGACGTGCAGCCGCAGCACCTGCCCCTTCACCGGGCGGATCGCGGGCAGCACACCGTCGGGCAGGCCGGGCAGCCGGTGGCTGTGCGGGCCGGCGGCGAGGACGACCTGCCCGGCGCCCACCCGTTCCCCGGTCGAGAGCCGGGCGCCGGTCGCGCGGCCGCCCTCGACCAGCAGCTCGACGGCCTCGGCGCGGTGCAGCAGGACGTTCGCGTTCTCGCAGGCGGCGGCCAGGGCGGTGAGCAGGCGCCGGGGGTCCACCTGGTGGTCGTCCGCGACGTGCAGGCCGCCGCGCACGCCGGGGGCGAGCATCGGCTCCAGCCTGCGGGCCTCCCGGCCGGTCAGCCAGGTCGAGTCCAGACCGAGCCGCTGGTGGAAGGCGTGCAGCTCGCGCAGTTCCTCGCGGTCGTCGGAGTCCAGCGCCACGGCGACGGTGCCGCAGCGGCGGTAGCCGGTGTCCCGGCCGCCGCTCGCCTCGGAGAGCTCGGCGGCGAAGGCCGCGTACCGCTCGTTCGAGGCCATCCCGAGGCGGAGCAGCGGCTCCTCGCCGTACTGCAGCTCGGTGACCGGGGCGAGCATCCCGGCCGCGACCCCGGCGGCCCCGCCGCCGGGGGAGGGGTCGACCACGATCACGTTCCGCAGCCCGCGCTGCGCGGCGCGCCAGGCGACGGCGAGGCCGATGACGCCCCCGCCGATCACCAGCACGTCGGCGTGGGCGCCTGATGGCAAGCGTGACAAAGCTGCTCTTCTCCCTTCGCCGGTATGACCCGGATCAGGTTCGGACGGTCGCAGGCCGTGCCAGCCCGCCTCTCAGCCCGGTGCGCCGGGCTCCCGTGTGGTGCCCCCACCTTAACGCCGGGGGTCGGCCCGGCCGAAGGCCCGTACAGCGGGCGGACGGCCCGCAGGCCGCCGCGTCGCGCTGAGTACAGTGACGGGCGTGGCAGAGCTGAGCGGAACGGATCAGGTGGTCGTCGTCGGAGCCGGGCTGGCCGGGGCGCAGTGCGCCCTCAAGCTGCGGCAGGGCGGCCGGCAGGGGCCGATCGTGCTGGTCGGCGAGGAGCCGCACGCGCCGTACGACCGGCCGCCGCTCTCCAAGGACGTGCTGCTCGGCAAGGCCGACTCCACCGCCCTGGACATCGACTACGGGCCGCTCGGCATCGAGCTGCTCACCGGCCGCCGGGCCACCGGCCTGACCCCCGGCGTGCTGCACACCGACGGCGGCGACCTCCCGTACGGCTCGCTGGTGATCGCCACCGGCGCCGTCCCGCGGGCCCTGCCCGGCGCCGAGCGCGCGCACCTGCTGCACACCCTGGACGACGCCCTGGCGCTGCGCGCGCTGCTGCGCCCCGGGCTGCGGCTGGTGCTGGTCGGCGCGGGCTGGATCGGCGCCGAGGTGTCCACCGCGGCCCGCGCGGCGGGCTGCGAGGTGACCGTGGTCGAGGCCGGCCCGGCGCCGCTGCCCGGCGCGCTGCCGACCGAGGTCGGCTCGGCGATGGCCGCCTGGTACGCCGGGGCCGGGGTCGACCTGCGCTGCGGGGTCGGCGTGGCCGCCGTCCAGCCCGGCGCGGTGCTGCTGGCGGACGGCTCGCACCTGCCCGCCGACGAGGTGGTGGTCGGCATCGGGGCCCGCCCCGCGACCGGCTGGCTGGCCGGATCCGGGGTCGAGCTGGACGCGGCCGGCGCCGTCGTGGTGGACGGGCGGCTGCGCACCTCGGTGCCCGGGGTGTTCGCGGCCGGCGACTGCGTCAGCTACCCCTCGGCCCGGGCCGGGGCCCGGCTGGCCGTCCAGCACTGGGACCACGCCCTGCAGTCCGGCGAGGCGGTGGCCGCAGCCGTCCTGGGCGCGGACGCGCCGGCCTACGACCCGGTGCCGTACTTCTGGTCCGAGCAGTTCGGCCGGATGGTCCAGTACGCCGGCCGGCACGCCGAGGGCGACGAGCTGCTGTGGCGCGGCTCCCCGAGGGACGGCGACTGGTCGGTGCTCTGGCTGCGCGACGGCGTGCCGAGCGCGTTGCTGGCCGTGGACCGGCCGCGCGACCTCACCCAGGGGCGGAGGCTGATCGAGCGCGGTACGGCCCTGGATCCGGCCCGGGCGGGCGACCCGGCGGTGCCGCTGAAGTCGGCCGTCGCGGGGTAGTGCCTGGTGCGCGGTGGGCCGCGGAGGTGGCAGTCTGGTGGCGTGAGTGAGATCGAAAGCAAGATTGAAGCCCTGGTCACCGACTGGATGTACCTGCCCGACATCTCGGAGCAGTGGGGGGTCCGGGTCACCGAGGTACGTGACCTGGTCAAGAACGGCGGCCTGATCGCCGTCCGGCGCGGGCCGAACAAGTCGCTGCAGGTCCCGGCGGCGTTCATCGACGGCCCGGGCCTGGTCAAGCACCTGTCCGGCACCCTGACCGTCCTGCGGGACTGCGGGTACAACGACGTGGAGATCCTGGAGTGGCTCTTCACCGAGGACCCGTCGCTGCCCGGTAGCCCGATCCAGGCGCTGCGGGAGAACCGCGGCACCGAGGTGAAGCGCCGCGCCCAGGCGATGCTGATCTGATGGCGGCGGACACGCTGCGTACCCGGCTGGCCGACGCCCGGCTCTACCTGTGCACCGACGCCCGCCGGGAGCAGGGCGACCTCGCCGAGTTCCTGGACGCGGCGCTGGCGGGCGGGGTGGACATCGTCCAGCTGCGGGACAAGGGCCTGGAGGCCAAGCAGGAGCTGGAGGCCCTGGAGGTCTTCGCCGACGCCTGCCGCCGGCACGGCAAGCTGCTGGCCGTCAACGACCGTGCCGACGTCGCCCACGCGGCCCGGCCGGACGTCCTGCACCTCGGCCAGGACGACCTGCCGGTGCAGGCCGCCAGGGCGATCCTCGGCGAGGACGTGCTGATCGGCCGTTCCTGCCACGCCGAGTCCGAGGTGGACGCGGCGATCGCCGAACCCGGTACGGACTACTTCTGCACCGGCCCGGTCTGGCCGACCCCGACCAAGCCGGGCCGCCCGGCCCCGGGCCTCGGCCTGGTCTCGTACGCGGCGAAGCAGGACACCGACCGGCCGTGGTTCGCGATCGGCGGGATCGACCTCGGCAACCTGGACGAGGTGCTGGCCGCCGGTGCCCGCAGGATCGTCGTGGTGCGGGCCGTCACCGCCGCGGCGGATCCGCGGGCGGCCGCCGCCGAGCTGTCCCGCCGGGTGCGCGCCGCGCTCTGACCGGCCCGGATCAGCGGGATCCGGGGGCCCGCAGGCCCCCGGGGCCGTCGCCGTCCGTCAGTACTTGCGGACGGTGGCGGCCTCGGCCAGGGCCAGCAGCACCGTACGGGCCCGGTCGTCGGCGAGCGGAGCGGCCTCCAGCGCGGCCAGCGACTGCCGCATCAGCTCCTCGATCCGGTGCTCCACCAGCTCGGGCGCGCCGCTGCGGGCGACCAGCGCGCGCAGCTCGGCGACCTCCGGGGCCGCCAGGTCCGGCGCGCCGAGCCGCTCGTCCAGGTGCCGGGCGTCGGCGGCCGGCAGGCCCCGCATCGCGTGCGCGACCAGCAGGGTGCGCTTGCCCTCGCGCAGGTCGTCCCCGGCCGGCTTGCCGGTGACGGCCGGGTCCCCGAAGACGCCGAGCAGGTCGTCGCGCAGCTGGAAGGCCTCGCCCAGCGGCAACCCGAACGCCCCGTAGGCCTCGACCAGTTCCGGCCCGGCACCGGCCAGCAGCGCACCCACCTGCAGCGGCCGCTCGATGGTGTACTTCGCGGACTTGTAGTGCAGCACCGTCCGCGCCCGGTCCAGCGCGCCCTCGTCGGTCGAGTCGCCGGCCACCGGCTCCAGGACGTCCAGGTACTGGCCGAGCATGACCTCGGTGCGCATCAGGTCGAACACCGGCTTGGCGGCGAGGACGGCGGCCGGCTCCAGGCCGGAGCGCAGGAACAGCTCGTCGCACCAGATCAGCAGCAGGTCGCCGAGCAGCACCGCGGCCGAGGTGCCGTACTGCTCGCGGTCGCCGCGCCAGCCGCTGTCCCGGTGCAGCGCCTCGAAGCGGCGGTGGACCGAGGGCAGGCCGCGGCGGGTGTCGCTGCGGTCCATCAGGTCGTCGTGCACCAGGGCGCTCGCCTGGAGCAGCTCCAGGGCGGCGGCGGCGTTGGCGATCGCCTCACCGGTGGCGCCCCCGGCCGGGCCGCCGGCGCCGCGCCAGCCCCAGTAGCAGAAGGCCGGGCGCAGGCGCTTGCCGCCGTCCAGCAGGAAGTCGCGCAGCGCGTCGGCGGCGGGGGCCAGCCGGGGCGAGATCTTGTCGAGCAGCACGGACTGGCCGTCCATGAACGCGGCGAGCGCCGCGTTGACGCGGGTGCGGACGTCCTCCACGTCAATGGGGTTGGCCGCACTGGGGTTGGCCGGCCGGGTGCTGGACGAGGTCACGATGGGGCTCCGCTGGTTCTCTGGGGTGCAGCAAGCGTAACGGTGCGGCTGGGAACGGGTGTGCGAGCGGCCCCGCGGGGGCTCGGAGGAGGCGCCGCGGGACGGGGTCGGGGCGAACCGGAACGTCTTCCATCTCTTGTCTCAATAGGTGGAATACGGTTGTCCGGCCCCTTCGAACGCCGGATAGCCTGCCAGCATGGCACTCGGTATCGCTTCCACGAGAACGGATCGCGCACTGACGGTGCGCGACCTCCTGGCGGCCGGAAAGCGCTCCTTCTCCTTCGAATTCATGCCGCCGCGCACCGAGGTCGGCGAGCAGAAACTCTGGGACGCCATCCGTCGGCTCGAACCGCTCGACCCGAACTTCGTCTGTATGACCTACGGCGCCGGCGGCTCCTCGCGCGAGCGCACCGTCAACATGGTCGGCCGGATCGCCACCGAGACCACCCTGACCCCGGTCGCCCACCTCACCGCGGTGGACCACTCGATCGCGGAGCTGCGCAACATCATCGGCCAGTACGCCGACCAGGGCGTGCGGAACGTCCTGGCGGTCCGGGGCGACCCGCCCGGCGACCCGATGGGCGAGTGGGTCAGCCACCCCGAGGGCGTCACCTACGCGTACGAGCTGGTGGAGCTGATCAAGGGCATCGGCGACTTCTGCGTCGGTGTCGCGGCCTCGCCGAACATGCACCCGCGCTCGACCGACTGGGACGAGGACATCCGGCACTTCGTGGCGAAGATCCGATCCGGGGCCGACTACGCGATCACCCAGATGTTCTTCGAGGTGGACGACTACCTGCGGCTGCGCGACCGGGTCACGGCCGCCGGCTGCGAGACGCCGATCATCCCGGAGATCATGCCGGTCACCAACGCCAAGCAGCTGGAGCGCTTCCCCCAGCTCAGCGGCTCGGCCTTCCCCGCCGACCTGGAGGCCCGCCTGCGGGCGGCCATCGACGACCCGGCGGCGCTGCGGGCCATCGGTATGGAGCACGCCACGGCGATGGCCGAGCGCCTCCTCGCCGAGGGCGCGCCCGGTCTGCACTTCATCACGCTGAACCACTCGACGGCGACGCTGGAGATCTACCAGAACCTGGGGCTGCACCAGCGCTGACCGGCGGGCCGGGCCCGCGCCCGCGCAGCGCCGACGCCGGGTGTTCACGAGCCCGTCACCGCACCGACGTTGACGGGCCCGGTCGTGTGCGGCCGTCGTCCGGGGCGGCGGGAACGCGATGCGGTACCCCGGCCGTTGAACCGGTACAGTCGCCGCACACGCGCGGCGCACGAGCGCGGGTACGCGACTGGAGGTAGCGGGCGGATGGGCATCGGATACCTGCTGCTGTACACCGCGTTGGCGGTGGTGGCGCTCTGGTTGGTCGCCGAGGTGCTGCTGCAGAACCGGGCGCCGCTGCACTGGCGGGCCCTGGCCCTGGCCGGCTTCGTGGGCGTGGCCGCCGGGATGGTCCTCGGCTCGGTCGTGGTGATCGGGGCCGGCGCCGCGCTGTTCGCGGTCGGCCAGACCTTCGTCACCCTCGCGGTCAAGCGCGGCCACCAGGCCGGCTGGTCCCTGCGGAAGGCCGACGGCAGCCTGCCCGGCCCGCTCGCCAAGGTGCCGCTGCTGGGCGCCCTGACCGGCGGCGCCGCCGCGGTGGCGGCCGTCGCCGTCGCCAGGAAGCGGGTCGGCGAGGTCAGCGCCGTCGAGGAGACCCGGGCCTCCGCGCCGGTCCCCGTCGAGGTGCCCGACGAGGTGCCCGAGGTCGAGCAGACCGCCGCCTTCGAGATGCAGGAACTCGCCCAGGACGGCGTCTACGCCCCCGGGTACTACGAGCAGCAGCAGCCGCAGGTCCAGCAGCAGCACCAGGACCCGTACGCCGCCGCCTACCAGTCCGGCTACGACCAGCAGCAGTGGCAGACCCAGCAGCAGCCCGCCTACGCCTACGACCAGCAGCAGTCCTACGGCGGCTACCCCCAGCAGCAGGACCCGTACGGCGGCTACCCGCAGCAGCAGGACCAGCAGCAGGACCCGTACGCGGGCTACCAGCAGCCGCAGCACCAGCAGACCTGGGACCCGAACGCCCAGCCCCAGCAGCAGTGGCAGCCGCAGCCCGACCCGCAGGCCCAGGGCATCCCGCAGCAGCCGGCGTACGACCAGAACTACGGCTACCAGCAGCAGAACACCTGGCACCAGGGCTGACCCGGCAGGGGCCCGGCAGTCGAGGCCGACCGGGCCGGGCCGCCGGGCCCTACGCCGGGCCGATCAGCCCGGCGGTGATGCAGGCCGACATGCCGACACGGGCGAGGCCGCCGCCGGGGTGGGCGTTGCCACCGACCAGGTAGAGGCCCGGGACGGGCGAATCGTTGGCGGCGTGCAGCCCCGCGTACGAACCCGCGAGCACCGGGCGGGCGACCGAGCCGAACAGCGCGCCGGTCTCCCGGCGGGTGTCCTCCGGGGTGCGCACGACCCGCCACAGCACCCGCTCGCGCAGTCCCAGGCCGGCCGCGTCGACGTGGGCGAGCAACTGGTCGGCGTAGCGGTCGGCGACACCGGGGGCGGTCCAGTCGACGTCCTCCTCCTGGGCCGGGACGGTCGCGGTCAGCACCACGGCCTCGTGGGCGTCGTCGGGGCGCAGCGCCGGGTCGTCCGGGCGGAGCACCTGCACGGTGGGACGCTCGCACAGCGGCGCGGACAGGGTGAGGGCGTTCTCCTCGGCGGCCGGGTCCACCGCGTGGACCACCGTCCGGTGCGCGGTGCCCTCGGGCCGGGGCCCGCGCAGGGCGAGCAGCACGCTGAACCGGCCGGGCACCTCGAACGGCTCCCAGTCCTCGGCCGGCACCCCCGGCCACTCGGCGATGCCGTGGCGGAACAGCGCGCGGGTGTCCATCGCGGAGATCACCAGGTCCGCGTCGATCCGGCCGTCCGCCGTCCCGACCCCGCACGCCCGGCCGTTCTCCACGACCACCCGGGTGACCGGGGTGTCGAAGCGGAACTCGACCCCGCGCAGCTCGCAGCGCCGGTACACGGCGTCCGCGAGCGCGCGCAGGCCGCCCCGGACGTACCAGACGCCGAAGGACTGCTCCATGTACGGCAGCACGGCGGCCCCCGCCGGGGCCTGCCCGGGCAGGAGGCCGTACCGCAGCGCGGGCTCGCCCAGCAGGGCGGTCAGGCCGGGGTGGCCGCCGAGCTGCCGCCGCGCCACGTCGGCGAGGCTCCACGGCTGCGGGCGGCGCAGCCGGGCCAGGCCGGTGCGCGGCGGCACGGGGTACGGGTCGGTGTCCACCCGGGCCCGGCCGGCCGGGGACAGGACACCGAGGTCGGCCGGGAGCGCCTCCTCCAGCAGCGGTCGGCGGGTGGCCTCCCAGACCGTCCGGCCGTGGTTCATCACCTCGCTCCAGCGGGCGCCGGAGCCGGCGCCGAAGGCGGCGTCCAGGGCCTGGCTGACACCGCCGCGGGAGGCGTTGGGCAGGGTGACGGCGGTGCCGTCGGGGAACAGGTGCCGGCTCTCCGGGTCGACCGGGGCCAGCTCGACCAGCTGCTCCAGCGGCTCCTTGCCGGTCTTCAGCGCGAGGTCGCGGTAGACGGCCGGGAGGGAGAGCAGGCCGGGGCCGGTGTCGAAGGCGAAGCCGTCGCGCTCGTACCGCCCGACCATGCCCCCGTACGTGCCGCCCGCCTCGCAGACCGTCACCCGGTGGCCGAGGGTCGCCAGCCGGGAGGCCGCCGCGAGCCCGCTCATTCCTGCGCCGATGACGACGATCTTTGCCATGGCCCCGATCCTAGGACGAGGTTTACGCCGTGCCCGCAGCGCCCGCCGCCCGGGCGGCCCTGCGCTCGCGGCGGCGGGCCCGGAAGGCGCGGATCTTCGTGATCGCGAGCCGGACCAGCAGCAGGCCGGCGACCAGGACCGCGGCGGCGACCGAGGCGGCCAGCCAGGGGTGGAAGATCGCCAGCGTGACCAGGCCGGCCACCGAGAGGTCCTCGGCCATGCTGACCACGATGTTGCTGACCGGTTCCGGGGAGGTGTTGACGGCCATCCGCAGCGAGGACTTCACCAGGTGGCTGACCAGCGCCGAGGTGCCGCCCATCGCGCCGGCCGCGACCTCGCTGAGTGAACCGGGGTCGTTGCTCGCGATCAGCACGCCGACGGTGGCACCGGCGATCGGCCGGATCACCGTGTGCACGACGTCCCAGACGCTGTCCACGTACGGGATCTTGTCGGCCACCGCCTCCAGCGCGAACAGCACGCCCGCCACCACCAGCACGTCCGTGCGCTCCAGCGCCTGCGGCACCGAGTCCGCGTCACCGAACCTGCCCAGCAGGCCGAGCAGCAGCACCACCGCGTAGGCGTTGATGCCGCTGGCCAGCCCGCTGGTGAAGATCAGCGGCAGGACCGTCATCGCGTCCCCCTCCTCGTCATCGCGTCCGCTCCTCGTCCGGCGGGGCCGGTTCCGCCCGGCCCCGCCGTACCGTACCGGCACCCGGGACGCCGTGGACGCATGTCGCGGTTCCGGCGGACGGCGGGCCGGGACGGACTGAGTACGGATACTCAGATTCGCGGTTGAGTACGTCAGCGGATGGCCGACGACCTGCGCGGACGGGAGAGTGGTGGCACCCGGGAGGGCGGCGCGTCGGGCGCCCGGCCCGCCCGGGCGGCGGATCCGTCCGTCTCCCGGCCGCGCAGGCCGGGGGAGGCGGCGGACGGACCGCCACGGGGCTGGTCGTGGTCCCCGCACCGCCGACACGGGGCGGCGGAGCGGGCCGGGGGGAGACCGGCCGCGAGGGGGAGTTCGCCGCCGCCGGCCAGGGGGTGGACCGGCGGAGCGACGACACGGCGGCGGCGCGGAACCGGGGGAGGGCCGCGCCCGCCGCCGCTACCCCGTTTCCGGACTCCCAACGGCACCTTCGCGCCGCAGGAGCGGCCTTCCGGGCCGGATTGTCAGTGGTGCCGTTCACGATGGAAGGGCACGGACCACCCGGTCCGCGCGCTGCCTCGGAACGGGGGAGACCATGACCATCAGTCGTCCTGAGCCCGTCACCGCCCGCCTCCACTCCGCCGCCCCGCCGCAGCTCCCGGGTCCGTCCGCCCGACGCCCCGCCGGAGCGGACGTCCACCCCGTGCTGCGCCGGACCGCCGCGCCGCCGGCCGCCCTCGACCTGCTCGCCGACGCCCACCGCACCCTCGTCCGGGCCGGCGCCCTGGAGGACCCGCTGGAGCGCTACGCCACCGCCCACCTGGCCGCGCTGCGCACGGTGGCGGCCGTCCTGGCGGTGCGCGGCCGCCCGGAGAAGAGTCCGCGCCGCCGCAAGGCCATCCGCAGCGCCTGGGAGGTGCTGCCCGAGGTGGCCCCGGAACTCGCCGAATGGGCGCTCTACTACGGCGCCGGCGCCCGCCGCCGGGCCGCCGCCGAGGCCGGGATCAGGGGCGCCGCCTCGGCCCGCGACGCCGACGACCTGATCCGCAACTCCGCCCTCTTCCTGCGCCTGGTCGAGCGGCTGCTCGGCCTGCCCGCCGCGCCGCCCCCGCCCCGGCTGCCACTGGAAGCCGACGAGCCGCCGGCCTAACAGGGTCCCCGCCAGGCTCTAAGGTGGAGGCATCCTGATCGAACTGCACGTGCCAAGGAGCCCCACCTTGTACCCGACGCGTCCCCGCAGTGCCCTGCGTACCGCCGTGGTGTGGGAGGTGGTCCGGGCAGCCCTGGAGAAGCGGGCGGCCGAGCTGGACCAGCCGGTGCTCGACGTGGTCGACACCGGCGGCGGCACCGGGAACTTCGCCGTGCCGGTCGCCAAGCTCGGCCACCGCGTCACCGTGGTCGACCCGAGCCCGGACGCCCTGTTCGCCCTGGAGCGCCGGGCCGCCGAGGCCGGGGTGACGGACCTGGTGCGGGCCGTCCAGGGCGACACCCAGACCCTGCCCGAGCTGGTCGCTCCCGGCAGCGTGGACGCGGTGCTCTGCCACGGCGTGCTGGAGGTCGTGGACGACCCGGCCGAGGCGCTCGGCAGCCTGGCCGGCACCCTGCGCGCGGGCGGTGTGGTCAGCCTGCTGGCGGCCAACCGCAACGGCGCCGTGCTGGCCCGCGCGCTGGCCGGCCACTTCAACGAGGCCCGCACCGTGCTCTCCGCCACGGACGGCCGCTGGGGCGCGCAGGACCCGATGCCGCGCCGCTTCACCGGCGAGGAGCTGGGCCGGCTGGCCGAGGCCGCCGGCCTGCGGGTGGAGTCGGTGCACGGCGTACGGGTCTTCGCCGACCTCGTCCCCGGGGTGCTGGTGGACGCCGAGCCGGGTGCCCTGGACGCGCTGCTGAAGCTGGAGGAGGCTGCCGCCGAGCAGCCCGCGTTCCACGCCGTGGCGACCCAGCTGCACCTGCTGGCCACCCTGGCCTGAGGCGTTCCGTCCGGCACGCGCTCCTCTCAGGGCGCGTGCGCCCCTTCACGAACCCTGCCACCGTCGTACGGTTTTTTCGCACACCGTACGGCGGCGGTTCGCGTCCCGGAGGCCTGGCGGTTCCCCGCCCGTAGCCCGTCAGTGAGCCGGTCGGCCCCCGGTTGCTCCGCGCCGCCCGGTGGCAAACCTGCCCAGGTCCGGGACGATTCCATCCGATCGGGCACTTGTCCGGGGCGTGGCGCGTTGACTCCGATGCGGCCGTCCCCGCTCGAAGTGGCCCGTCCCACGCGGCGCAGACCACTCCGTAACGGGCCCACGGACCGTATGATCTGGGTAAAGCCGGAAAGCATGACAGCCGGACGCGTGGGGCATATGGACGACACGGGCCGGGTCCCCCGCACGGGCGTCCGACCGTGTGCCCCAAGGCTGATTGGACTTGCCTCCCCGACCGGGGTGGGCGGACCGGTCGCACGCGCGACCGACGAGTAGGAGGACTCCGTGCCGCTCTCGGAGCACGAGCAGCGACTGCTCGACCAGATGGAGCGAGCGCTGTATGCCGAAGATCCCAAATTCGCGTCTGCGCTTGAGGGAACCGGGCTGCGCACCTACACCCGTCGGCGGGTCTACCTGGCCGTCGCCGGCTTCGTGGTGGGCATCGGCCTGCTGATGGGCGGCATGGTCGTGCCGGATCAGATCTGGGTCAGCGTCGTGGGCTTCCTGGTGATGCTCGGATGTGCGGTGTTCGCCGTGACCGGCTGGCGCCGGGGGCCCGCGGGCCAGGGCACCGGGGCCGGCCCGGCCGCCGCCCCGCGCCGCAAGGCCGGGATGATGGACCGGGTGGAGCAGCGCTGGCAGCGCCGTCGGGACGAGCAGACCGGGGGCTTCTGAGCCGCCCGGCCGATGGCCGGAGCCGATGGGCACGAAACAGACGAAGCC